>NZ_KV791824.1:0-14360 GCF_001808005.1 Staphylococcus sp. HMSC13A10
ATCTAAATACATCGTCTTGAGGGATACCATTGATTACGAATGTAATTTTCAATGACTTTTTTATTTCTACCTACTGTATCTACATAAAAACCTTTACACCAAAACTTTCTATTTCCATATCTATATTTTAAATTAGCGTGTCTATCAAAAATCATTAAACTACTTTTACCTTTTAGATATCCAACAAATGAAGACACTCCTATTTTGGGTGGAATACTAACTAACATATGAATATGATCTTTACATGCTTCTGCTTCAATAATTTCTACACCTTTTCTTTCACATAATTGGCGTAGAATAATTCGAATATCTTTCTTTATCTTCCCATATATTACTTGTCTTCTATATTTTGGAGCGAAGACTATGTGATACTTACAATTCCATTTTGTATGTGCTAAACTGTTTGTGTCGGATGACATTAAAAAGCATCTCCTCGTGTTGATTATTTTGGTTGGCTGACCAATATTTATTCTAGCACGTAGAGTTGCTTTTTTTGTGACAACGGTAGAACCTTTTCTGAACCATACGCATAGCGTATGGTTTTCTTTTTACAACGAAAGAACGACAAATTCCATACTATTACATTGGAATTTGTCGTTCATTTATTAGAAGCATATATTTTACAGACTTCTAAATTAATTGTTACAACAACAATTATTATCCTGTTGCTTTTTTTCATTTTTCTCTTTTTTTTTCTTCAATTTCTACTGAACAACAAGATTGTTCCTGAGGTTTTAATTTTTTTAATACGTCTTTGACTCCCATTATCTCACCTCCTTTAAATAACGATGTTCACCATCAAACCTGTAGAAATAGCTACAACTAAAATGGCGATAACGAATGAGATTACAAATTTTTTCTTGAATAGTTTCGATAATAATATAACTTCTGGAATACTTGCACCAGCACCACCAATGATCAAAGCAACAACTGTCCCAAGCGACATTCCTTTTGAAGCTAATGCTTCAGCTATAGGTAACATTGTTTCAGGTCTAATATACATAGGAATACCTATAATAGAAGCAATAAATACGGATATAATGCCACCTTCACTCGCATATTTAGTAATAAATGTTTCGGGTACAAATCCATATATGAACGCTCCAATAAATACACCAATAAATAGGTAAGGAAGCATTGGATATAAAAATGCCCACGCATCATTTAATGCTTGTTTAAAACGAGATCCATGTTTATTAGCAAAAAATCCATCTCCTTTAACGTTTACACCTTTGTAAGTTTTAACTAAATTCATTTTTGAAAATACTAGACCCGTTAAAATACTAAAAATCGCTAGTACAACAAAGTAAATAACAGCAACTTTCCAACCTAATAAGGCCCATAACATAAATATCATTAATGGATTCATTAATGGTGAAGATATTAAGAAACTCATTGCTGGACCAAAAGGTACTTTAGAATTTAATAGACCTGCAAGTATTGGAATTGTAGAACAAGAACAAAAGGGTGTCATCGCACCAAACACCATCCCCAATATATAACTAATTGCTTGATTAGGCTTGCTCAAAAATCTTTTGATTTTTTCTTCCGAAACTACTTGTTGAATTAAACTTACAATAAAGCTCACGATGATGAATAGTATTAATAATTCAAAAAACAACATCACAAATGTTTTTATAAATTCCATAATTGAATCTAACATGAGTATAATGCCTCCAAATTTAATTAATCAATATTTCTTGATGTATTAATCAAAAAAAATTGATTAATACTATATTAAAAAAGATACTTAAAGTATCTTACAACAAGTATCTTCATTTAAAACAACCTGTATTTGCTGCTCATTAATTTTATAATAATTCCATGTGCCATGCTTTTCAGCAATAAGAATATTTGCATCTACTAATTTTTTTAAATGATAAGAAAGTTTAGATTGTTTTATATCTAATAACTCTTCTAAATCACATACACATAATGATTTATTGAAGCTTTGGCTAATTTGATTTAGTATTTTTAATCTGATTTTATCAGCTAGCGCATTAAACATATTTTCATAAAAGTCAAATTGTTGATCTTCACTCATATCAGTCTTTGCTTTAATAACTTCCATAAAAGACCATCCTTTTTATAATATTTCATTGAGTTTATATTATCTTTATTTCAATTCTTGAATTGCTTGTTTATAGTTATTTTTTGTTGATTCGCCATACTGATTAATGTTCCCTTTAAAGAACTCCTTCTCCATATACATTGTAGCTTCTTTTAAATTGATTTCTCTTGATAGCATAACAAGATTTAAATAACTTACAAAATAACCAACAGTTAAAGTACTTGCATGGTTTACTCGCAATCAAGCACGCCTCCTTATTGTCAACGTAGTTTTATATCATTTAATACATCAATTTTTTTTGATATATTAAATATAAATCAATATCTATATTATCGCAAGAAGAAAACCTATAATTTTACATAAACTTAGGTATTGCTCACAGAAATATTAAAATAATTTTTTTATAAAATGTATTATTAAGAATTAAATTTAGTAAAATTTTTAAAACTCAAGCAAAACATAGACATCCATCTATATAGATGTTAGTCTATAATCGTAAATTAATTAATGAGGTGAGTATAATGTTAAATATTGAAATATACGAAGAAGCTATGTGCTGTTCTACTGGCCTATGTGGTCCAGAACCGGATGAAACACTAATAAAAGCGAACCAAATCAATGAATATTTAAAGCAAAATCAAATAGAAGTTCAACGTTATAATATGAATAACAATCCGAATGAATTCATTAAAAATCAAGAAGTTATTCGTTTAATTCAAGAAAAAGGTGATGAAGTTTTACCCATCACTTTTATAGAAGGCAATATAACTAAAACGGGCGCTTATATTACCCAAGAAGAAGCCGATGAAATTATTACAGTTAATCAAATGAGAAATGGAGGATGCTGTGGTGGAAATGGATGCTGTTAAATACTTAAATAAATTGAATTTAGATAACATTGAGTTAACAAAATATTTGTTTTTTACTGGTAAAGGTGGCGTAGGCAAAACAACGATATCAAGTTTTATTGCTTTAAACTTAGCAGAGAATGGAAAGAAAGTAGCTTTAGTAAGTACTGATCCAGCTAGTAATTTACAAGATGTATTTCAAATGGAATTATCTAATAAATTAACTAAATATCAACCTATACCTAATCTCTCTATAGCCAATTTCGACCCGATTGTTGCTGCAGACGATTATAAAGCACAATCTATAGAACCTTATGAGGGTATTCTACCAGAAGATGTGCTTGCTGAAATGAAAGAACAGTTAAGTGGTTCATGTACAGTTGAAGTAGCAGCATTTAATGAATTTACAAATTTTTTATCCGATAAAACTTTAGAACAAGAATTTGATTTCATTATATTTGATACAGCTCCCACAGGTCACACTTTGAGAATGCTTGAATTACCTTCTGCATGGACAGATTATTTAAATACAACGAGTAATGACGCTTCTTGCTTAGGTCAATTATCAGGTTTAAATGAAAATAGAGTTAAATATAATTCAGCACTTGAAAAACTACGTAACCAAGATGATACGACCATGATGTTAGTTGCGAGACCTACTCACTCTTCTATATATGAAATTCAAAGAGCGCAACAAGAATTACAACAACTGTCAATTTCTAAATTCAAAGTAATCATTAACAACTATATAGAAGAAAGTCACGGTTTAATTTCGAGTCAGATGAAATCGGAACAAGATAAAAACATTAATCATTTTACTGAATGGTTAAATAACAATCATGCTTATTACGTTCCATATAACAAGCAGAAAGAAGAAGGTATAGAAAATTTAACTAATCTATTAAATGATGATAACTTAATTGAAAATGATGACTTTATTGTTGAAGATCATCCGCAATTCAATAAATTAATCGATGAAATTGAAAATAGTAAAGTTCAATATTTATTTACAATGGGAAAAGGTGGCGTTGGTAAAACGACAGTAGCAACGCAATTAGCTACAGCATTATCTAATAAAGGATATCGTGTTCTTTTAGCAACTACTGACCCTACTAAAGAAATTAATGTTGAAACTACAAGTAATTTAAATACTGCTTATATTGATGAAGAACAAGCATTAGAAAAGTATAAAAAAGAAGTACTAGCCACAGTGAATGATGATACACCACAAGACGATATTGATTATATTATGGAAGATTTAAAATCACCTTGTACAGAAGAAATAGCATTTTTCAAAGCCTTTAGTGACATTATGGAGAATCAAGACGACATGGATTACGTCATTGTAGACACAGCTCCTACAGGCCATACCTTGCTGTTACTTGATTCTAGTGAAAATCATCATAGAGAATTAAAGAAAAAATCAACTCAAACTACCAGTAATGTTGAAACATTATTACCTAAAATTCAAAATAAAAATTTAACACAGATGATAATCGTAACACTAGCAGAAAAAACACCTTATTTAGAATCTAAACGTTTAGTAGAAGATTTAAATAGAGCTAATATAGGCCATAATTGGTGGGTTGTTAATCAATCGTTAGTTACGCTAAATCAACGTGATGACCTTTTTAGTAACAAAAAAGAAGATGAATCATTTTGGATAAACAAGATTAAAAATGAAAGTTTTGACAATTATTTTGTCATACCTTATGGGGGGTTATCATAATTAAAAAAATTGTAATCATCGGTTCAGTTGCTGCCGGTACAAGTGTCGCGGCTAAAGCAAGAAGAAATAGTGAAGATGTGGAAATTATCGTTTTTGATAAAGATAGTGATATTTCGTATTCAGTATGTGGTATCCCCTACTATATAGGCGGTAATGTATCTGATATTGATGAACTCACGCCAAGAAATGCTAAATGGTTTAAAGAGCGCTTTAATATAGATATTTATACAAAATATGAAGTGAATCAGATAAATGATACTGATCAAACAATAACTGTTACCAATTTAGTAAATGATGAAAAGATGATTCAAGAATATGACGAATTAGTATTAGCAACAGGCTCATCGCCTAAGGAACTTCCTCAATTAAATAGCGAAGAATATAACAATGTATTTAAAGTTAAGAATATTAATGATGCGAAAGCAATTTATAATTATATTGAGGACAATGATGTTCAGAATATAACAATCATTGGTGGTGGATTTATTGGTCTAGAAATGTTAGAACAATTATCTAATTACAATACTTCAATTATTCAACGTAGTACTTTTATGCCTCATTTAGACTACGATATCAGTTTTATGATTCAAGAATATATTGAAGATAAAGCTAACGTATATACCAATAATGAAATAGATATTATTGATTATGATGAAAATCATACAATAAATAGAGTGAGCTTAAAAACTGGCGAATTAATTGATACAGATTTAATCATTATTGGAATTGGTGTCATACCAAATACTAAATTAGCTAAAGAAATTGGTATTAATATTGGAAAATCTGGAGCAATACAAACCAATAAGTATTTTGAAACAAATATTCCTCACATATATGCAATTGGTGATGTAGCAGAAAGTTATAATTTAATTACTGGTGACCCTATATATAGACCGTTAGGTTCTACAGCAAATAAAATGGGACGTATTTTAGGAGATCGATTAACTGGTGGAGATCTAGAACATAAAGGCATTTTAGGAACAGGCATTGTTCGTATATTTGATATGACAATTGCCCAAACAGGCTTAACTGAAAAAGAAGCTATTGATTTAGATATTGATATTGACGTATTACACAATGTGAAACCGAATCGTCCAGAATATATGCAAGGTCAAGAAATGGTAATTAAAGCTATATTTGATAAAAACAATTCTAAATTACTGGGTGCCCAAATTATTGGGTATGAAGGTGTAGATAAAAGAATAGATGTACTAGCTACTGCTATAACGTTTGGTGCCCATGCAGAAGATTTATTTCATTTAGATTTAGCATATGCGCCTCCTTTTTCTACAACTAAAGATCCTGTTATTTATACAGGGATGATTGGACACAATATTACTCGAGGACGCAAAATTATAACGCCTGAAGAAGTCATGAAACAAAATAATAACTTATTGATTTTAGATGTACGTTCTCCAAAGCAATTTGAAGTTAATCATGTTGATGGAGCGATTAACGTCCCATTGAAAATATTGAGAAGTTATGCAAAAACAGTAGATAAAAATCAAAAGATAGTGACTTACTGTAATAAAGGTACTACTGGGAATGCTGCACAAAACGTACTTATTAATTTAGGTTTTAAACAAGTGTTTAATTTGTCAGGTGGTAATAAAAATTATCAACGTTATAAAAGGTTTCAAGTAGAAAGGAAGAAGAAAAATTGAATTATAAAGAAATTTCACAATACTTAAAAGTGATTGCTGATAGTAGCCGTCTTGAAATATTAGACTTGTTATCTTGCGGTGAATTATGCGCTTGTGATTTATTAGAGCATTTTTCTTTTTCTCAACCCACATTAAGTCATCATATGAAAGTATTAAAAGACAATAATTTAATTACATCCAGAAAAGATGGTAATAAAATTTTATACAAATTGAATCATGACGTATTGGATAACGTTACATCACGACTCACTCTATTGAGTTCCAGTACTGTCCCATGTATATGTGAAACAGTAGAGAAAGGTGAGTGTTAATGATGACGATATTAGCAATCACAATATTTGTATTAACGTTAATTTTTGTTATATGGCAACCTAAAGGTCTAGATATTGGTATTACTGCATTAATTGGTGCTGTAGTTGCTATAATCACTGGCGTTGTAAGCTTTTCAGACGTACTAGAAGTTACTGGAATTGTTTGGAATGCGACTTTAACTTTTGTTGCAGTTATTCTTATTTCACTCATATTAGATGAAATTGGATTCTTTGAATGGTCTGCCATACATATGGTAAGAGCATCAAAGGGTAATGGCTTGAAAATGTTTATCTTTATCATGCTCTTAGGTTCAGTTGTAGCAGCCTTCTTCGCAAATGATGGTGCGGCTTTAATACTGACGCCTATTGTTTTAGCAATGGTACGTAGTTTAGGATTTGATAAAAAAGCGATATTCCCATTTATTATTGCTAGTGGTTTTATTGCAGATACTACGTCTCTTCCATTAATTGTTAGTAATTTAGTTAATATTGTTTCTGCTGATTACTTTGATATTGGATTTGTTGAGTACTTCAGTAAAATGATTATACCTAATATATTCTCTTTAATCGCAAGTATTCTTGTCTTATGGCTTTATTTTAGAAAGTCTATCCCAAGAAAATTTGATGCAGTAAATATTAGAGAACCAAAAGAAGCGATTAAGGACAAAAAGCTTTTTAATATCTCGTGGATTGTACTCACTGTATTGCTAGTTGGTTATTTAATAAGTGAGTTTATAAATATTCCAGTATCAATTATTGCTGGTATCATTGCTTTAATATTTGTATTATTAGCACGTAAGTCTAAGGCTGTGCATACGAAACAAGTAATTAAAGGTGCGCCATGGAATATTGTTTTATTCTCTATTGGTATGTATCTTGTGGTATTTGGTCTAAAAAATGTGGGCATCACAACGCTTCTTGGTGATGTACTAACAAATATTTCAAATTACGGCTTATTTAGTAGTATCATGGGCATGGGCTTTATAGCTGCATTCCTTTCATCCATTATGAACAACATGCCAACTGTTTTAATAGATGCAATAGCGATTGGTCAATCTCAAACAACAAGCATACTCAAGGAAGGCATGATTTATGCGAATGTTATCGGATCTGATTTAGGACCTAAAATAACACCAATTGGTTCGTTAGCAACACTTCTCTGGTTACATGTGCTTACTCAAAAAGGTGTTAAAATTTCTTGGGGACAATACTTTAAAATCGGTATTATTATAACGATTCCGGTATTATTTATCACACTGTTAGGGTTATATCTAACACTTATTATTTTCTAAAAAAAGAGGAAACTATTTATGGATAAAAAAACAATTTATTTTATATGTACAGGTAATTCATGCCGTAGCCAAATGGCTGAAGGCTGGGGTAAAAAAATCTTAGGAGATGAATGGCAAGTATATTCTGGCGGTATTGAGGCTCACGGTGTAAATCCAAAAGCAATAGAAGCTATGAAAGAAGTTGGAATTGATATATCAAATCATGCTTCTAATTTAATTGACAAAAATATACTAAACCAATCTGATTTAGTAGTAACTCTATGTAGCGATGCTGATCAAAACTGTCCTGTATTGTCGCCTAATGTAAAGAAGGAACATTGGGGATTTGACGATCCTGCTGGCAAACCTTGGTCAGAATTCCAACGTGTTAGAGATGAAATCAAAGCAGCCATTGACTCATTTAAGGCTAGATAAATTTTAAGCGTCTCAATATCATTGAGACGCTTTTTAATAGACTTTTTATTATAAAATAACTTCAAAATATCAACTTAATAATTGCAACGACGATTAAAATACATATTATCGTTTTTTGAATATAGTCAGGTATTTTCTGACCCATTTTCATACCTAGAGGCGTAAATAGTATACTACCTAAAATTAACGGTATTGCACTATTGATAGGAATATACCCCTGTAATAATTTAATCATAAATGCTCCAATAGAAGAAATGAATGCAATTACAATACTATTTGTAACCACCATGTTCATTGGTAATTTAAATATAACAAGTAGTACTGGAATAATAATAAATGCGCCACCAGCTCCTACAATACCAGATACCAAACCGATGATACCACCTATTGTAATTAAAAGTAGACGATTAAACTTAATATGACTAGTAGATGGTGTAACTTTTATAAACATTAGAATAAGAGCTAGTAATGCAATAATAATATAAACCGTATTAACAAACTGAACATTTATTAAATTCGCTAAGATTGCACCTAGCATACTACCTATTACCATTCCACTTCCCATATTAAGTATAAGCGTTCTAGAAAAATTTTTATTTTTATATGCGTTTAAAGATCCACTCAATGTACTAAAAAAAACCTGACTTGAAGTTAATCCTGAAGCAATATAAGCACTATAAGTAGGTAAACCAAATAATGGTGGTAATAATAAGAGAGCTGGGTAAATAACAATGGCTCCCCCTATACCGACTAATCCAGAAATAAATCCTCCTAAGATACCAATAACTAACATTACTATAATTGTTGTTATACTTATCATTTACTTTTTATCAATAATTCAACTGCTTCATTAATTAGTGCCTGAGAATCTTCACTATTTTCTTCAGACATTTTGACGCATTCTACTAAGTTTTCACTAATGATAACACCCATTAACCGTTGAATAGAACTTTTAGAGGCACTTAATTGACTAATGACGTCTTTACAATTTTTTTCTTCCTCCATCATTTTAATGACTCCATTAAGCTGTCCTTGTATGCGATGAATACGATTAATCATCTTTTTATTATATTCCAATATATTTCACTCCACATTCATTTTTAATAATTACATCATATTGATTAAATTTTAGTTTGTCAAATACCCCCATAGGTATTTGACAAACTATCTAATTTGTTATAATATACCCCTATAGGTATTTAAAAGGAGGTAATTATGTCACAATATAAAACGAAACACATTAATGATTTCACTAAAAAAGAATTACAAGAATTGGGTTCTAAGGGTCAATTAATTGACGTTCGACAGCCTGAAGAATTTGAATTAGGACACATTAAAAATGCTTTATTACATTCAGTTGAAAATATAGAGACTTTTAAACAAAGCAAAAATAAAACTTACTATATCTATTGTAAAAGTGGTAATAGAAGTAGAAAAGCCAGTCAATTTCTTGCACAACGTGGATACGATGTGGTGAATTTAGACGGAGGTTATACCGCATACGAACAACAACATCATAATGATAATTTATCTAAAGTAAAAGAAGATAGAGAAATTAAAGATAATCGTAAGATGTTCAATTATAGTAATCTACAATGTCCAGGACCTATTGTTAATATTAGTAAAGAAATCAAAAACATCGCTATTGGTGATCAAATAGAAGTTGTTGTGACTGATCACGGATTTTTAAATGATATTAAAAGTTGGGTCAAACAAACTGGACATACACTTGTTAGACTCAATGATTCTGGTAATGAAATTCGCGCTATTATTCAAAAAGAAGAAAATAAAAATATAGAAGTGACACACACGAAAAGTGGAACAACGATTGTTTTATTTAGCGGCGAGCTAGATAAAGCAGTTGCAGCAATGATTATTGCTAATGGTGCTAAAGCCGCAGGGAAAGATGTAACCATTTTTTGCACATTTTGGGGCTTAAATGCACTTAAAAAAATTCAAAGTCAACGTATTAAGAAAAAAGGTATTGCAAAACTTTTTGACTTCATGCTTTCAAATTCACCAATTAACATGCCTATTTCTAAAATGAATATGTTTGGTTTAGGCAATCTAATGATGCGTTATGTCATGAAAAAGAAAAATGTCGATACTTTACCTTCTCTTATTGATCAAGCAGTTGAGCAAGGTGTTAAACTTATCGCTTGTACAATGAGTATGGATGTGATGGGCATTACAAAAGAAGAACTACGCGATGATGTAGAATACGGTGGCGTAGGTGCATATATTGGATATACAGAACAAGCTAATCACAATTTATTTATATAATTAGAAAGGAATGATATTATGTTTTTTAAACAATTTTATGATAAACATTTATCCCAAGCATCTTATTTCATCGGTTGTCAAAAAACTGGAAAAGCCATGATTATTGATCCTATTCGTGACTTATCTTCATATATTCGAGTTGCTGATGAAGAAGGTTTAACCATTACTCATGCAGCTGAAACACATATACATGCAGATTTTGCTTCAGGAATTAGAGATGTTGCTATAAAGTTAAATGCTAATATCTATGTATCAGGTGAAAGTGATGACACATTAGGTTATAAAAATATGCCTAACCACACTCATTTTGTTCAACATAATGACGATATTTATGTAGGAAATATAAAATTAAAAGTGCTTCATACACCTGGTCACACGCCAGAAAGTATAAGTTTTTTACTTACTGACGAAGGTGCTGGAGCACAAGTTCCAATGGGACTATTCAGTGGTGATTTTATTTTTGTAGGAGATATCGGTAGACCTGATTTACTAGAAAAAGCGGTTAAAGTAGAAGGATCATCTGAAATAGGCGCTAAACAAATGTTTAAATCGATTAAAAGTATTAAAGACTTGCCAGACTACATTCAAATTTGGCCTGGCCATGGCGCTGGTAGTCCTTGTGGTAAATCTTTAGGTGCTATTCCAACATCTACGCTTGGCTATGAAAAACAAACGAACTGGGCTTTTTTTGAAAATAACGAAGCTACCTTTATCGATAAACTCATTTCTGACCAACCTGCACCACCACATCATTTTGCACAAATGAAAAAAATTAATCAATTCGGTATGAATTTATATCAACCTTATAAGGTTTATCCAACTACAAGTACAAACAGATTAACTTTTGATCTCCGCAGTAAGGAGGCTTATCATGGTGGACATATTGAAGGTACAATCAATATTCCATATGATAAAAATTTCATCAATCAAATTGGCTGGTATCTAAACTATGATCAAGAAATTAACTTGATTGGAGACTATCACCTTATTTCAAAAGCAACACATACCTTACAACTCATTGGATACGATGATGTTGCTGGATATCAATTACCTCAATCTAAGATTCAAACACGTTCCATTCATAGTGAAGACATTACAGGTAACGAATCACATATATTAGATGTACGTAATGATAATGAATGGAATAATGGCCACTTATCTCAAGCGGTTCATGTACCACACAGCAAACTTTTAGAAACAGATTTACCTTTCAATAAAAACGATGTTATTTATGTACACTGTCAGTCTGGCATTAGAAGTTCGATAGCTATTGGTATTTTAGAACATAAAGGTTATCACAACATTATTAATGTAAATGAAGGTTACAAAGATATACACCTTTCTTAATATTTATACTAATGAAGAAGGACTATAAGTAGTTAGATATAGCTTATAGTCCCTTTTTATATTATTGGATACATATCTATTTAAAAATCATTTATGTATCCTCGCTTTATATCATTTAATAAATATTTTACATAGTGCATACCTTTTTTGTTTATTGATGTGTTCAAAAAACATAACAGCAATTCTTATAAACCTCATATGTTCTGATACGTTCAAAATTCCTTTATGATGCGGTTTATCGTATAAAAGTTAATTAACATATTGTTGCATTCACTATGATTATCGTCATTTATAAGTAATATATTCAATGTTTCTATTACGCCATCTCTATCATTATTAATTGAAATTAAATTTGCTTTACTTTTAAGTTCTGGATAAGCGTTGTCCATAGCAACTTTGTATCGTGCATGCTCAAATAAAGGAACATCATTTAAACCATCACTTAATACAATCGTTTGTTCACTACTTATATTTAATAAATTTTGTAAAAAACGAATCGTTTTTCCTTTATCAACGTCTTTAGCTACTGCTTCGATAGCAGCTTGAATATGTTTACGTAAATATTCAATACGATAGTCATCATGAATATGTCCATAACAATGAATCGTCTAGTCTTAAATGATTCGTTTAATCAATGATACTTGTTCGCCAACTACAGTAAAACGATTACTAATTTTCAATCTTCTCATTTCATGTAATCGTTATAGTTACAAATTGAGTCGGATGTCAAAGTTTAAAGTCGGTAAATAAAAAATGCCCTATCATTCAAACTTTCAAATCTCAATGATAGGGGCAGTATAAACAGTTGTATTAATTATATTCATCTTCAATATCGCCAACGATTTCTTCAAGAATATTTTCTAAAGTAATGATACCTTTGAAATCAGCATTATCATAAACTGCAGCAATATGAACTTTTTTCTTTTTCATTATTTCCAAAATGTGCTTCAATGGCGTATTCAGTTTAACGTTGATAATTGGATTAACAAATGTCACTAACTTAGATGGCTGATCCACATTAAATAATGATTTGGAATGGATAAAACCAACAATTTGATCATCTTTAATAGCTGGATATCTTGTAAATGCATCTACTTTAATTTGTTGAATCGCATCATCAAAACGCGTATTTAAATTGAGTGTTTTGACATGTTCTTGATCGATCATAATATCTTTTGCGACTAAATTATCGAATTTAAATGCTTGGTTAATATGGTGTAACTCACTGTCATTAATTTCGCCACCTTCATGGCTATCTTGAATTAATTGTTTCAATTCTTCTTCAGAGTGGAATACCTCACTCTCTTTAGCTGGTTTCATGTTGAACATTTTCAAGATTAATCGTGCTGCACCATTTAATAGCCAAATAAATGGATACATTATTTTATAGAAAAAGATGATTGGCTTCGCAAAGAGTAATGTAATATACTCAGCTTTTTGAATCGCAATGGTCTTAGGCGCCATCTCACCTACAACTACATGTAAAAATGTCGCGATAACAAACGCACCACCAATAGTAAATGGATGTATCCATGCTTCAGGAATACCTATACTACTGAATAGTGGGTTTAGAATAAATTCAAATGTGGATTCCCCTACCATACCAATACCTAAAGCGGTAATGGTAATACCTAATTGACAGGCAGCTAAGTATTCGTCAAGATGATCGACAACTTTTTTAGCAGCGATTGCTTTCTTCTCTCCTGCATTAAACAATTGTGCAATTCTTGTTTCTCTGACTTTCACGATAGCAAACTCTGTCGCTACGAAAAATGCCGTTAGGACTAATAATAATATAAAAGTAATCAGACTAAATAGGGTCCCCAAATATGTTCCTCCAAAATAAAAAATATAGACTTACTATTATATGAATTGTATCAACGTTTTTTATATAATCAAAATATTTAAATTTTAAATACTAATATAAATAGTGCTATCTACTAGAACAAGATAAACAAGCTGAATTCCCACATTATAATACTGATATGACTGCTAATGTGTTACAGACAATGTTCAAAGATATTGAAGAATTAGAGAAATAGCAATTGAAATCACTGTATCTAACGATTATCAATCGTATTGATATAAGGATAGATGAATATCATAAAAATTAATTTTACATCATCCTCAAATTGGATAACGCTTTTAATAAACAACTATTTAATAACCATCCACTCGACGAAGTGCTCCTCAGCACTTCGCCTTTATTTTTGCCGCAAACTATATATATAACTATTGAATAAACAATGACTATTCTGTTATTCTTTCATTTATTTTATCTAACCAATTTTAGAATTCTCTTTATCAATTTCAATAACACTTATCTAATGAAACAGCCATTGTCGTAATTATTTTCATAACTACACGAAGCTTATATTGAAATTGCTAAAGAACATCCCAC
>NZ_KV791825.1:0-898 GCF_001808005.1 Staphylococcus sp. HMSC13A10
AGACCACGGCCTCGAACTTTAATCAAGCAACTCAAACGAACGAAAAACGATTTATGAGTGCAGCGAGACATTATGTACAACGCATTGATACTGATAATTTAAAACAAGATTTTGAACAAGCGATACAAAAAGAATTCAATGACGTAAAAACAGAAACACAAAACATGGTTAAAGAAATGAAAAGCAATCAAGCAGACCTTCAAAAAGCGAATAGCGAATATAAAAAGACAATAGATGAGCGAATTAAAAACAACGAAACAGCTTTTAAACAATATGATCAAGCATTTAATCGTTTAACCAAAGGGATTACTGTTATGTTTTTCATTTTTGCTTTAACTATGGTCGCATTTTTAGTCTTAAATTCCTTAGGTGACTTGTTAGGTGTTCATCATTTTTACGAATGGATTAACTATGTATTAAAAACCTAGCATTCAGCATGGCGTTATTTTATTCTTTTACTTTATCTTGTCCCTTATCTCTTATTTGGATTGCTTATATATACCATTTTAAGAGCGTATAAGAGTATTTAATTAATAAGTATATAATTCAGGATAAAGATGCTATATAAAGCTTAAATTAGGCTTAAAATAAAAAAGTTTCTATCAGAAATGAAATCTTGTTTCTGATAGTAACTTTTTTAACACTTCATATAAATCAAGTAATAAACTAGGTATATGTGATTATAACAAAAAAGCTTATGTACATTTGTGTTGTGTACATGAGCTAAAAAAACAAAGAAATTTTACCTGTCAAACTATGTCAATTTTAACATTATATGCTAAAAATGTCTTCTAAAATTGATTTTAACGACAAAATGTTTTTGTCGTTACTTTTAATAGTTTGTGTATTAATTAATATATATTATTATTATGCCGAGAAAATTTATTGTGCATTGAGA
>NZ_KV791826.1:0-1139 GCF_001808005.1 Staphylococcus sp. HMSC13A10
TTTAGCCCCGGTACATTTTCGGCGCAGTGTCACTCGACTAGTGAGCTATTACGCACTCTTTAAATGATGGCTGCTTCTAAGCCAACATCCTAGTTGTCTGGGCAACGCCACATCCTTTTCCACTTAACATATATTTTGGGACCTTAGCTGGTGGTCTGGGCTGTTTCCCTTTCGAACACGGACCTTATCACCCATGTTCTGACTCCCAAGTTAAATTGATTGGCATTCGGAGTTTGTCTGAATTCGGTAACCCGAGAAGGGCCCCTCGTCCAAACAGTGCTCTACCTCCAATAATCATCACTTGAGGCTAGCCCTAAAGCTATTTCGGAGAGAACCAGCTATCTCCAGGTTCGATTGGAATTTCTCCGCTACCCTCAGTTCATCCGCTCACTTTTCAACGTAAGTCGGTTCGGTCCTCCATTCAGTGTTACCTGAACTTCAACCTGACCAAGGGTAGATCACCTGGTTTCGGGTCTACGACCAAATACTCAACGCCCTATTCAGACTCGCTTTCGCTACGGCTCCACATTCACTGCTTAACCTTGCATCAAATCGTAACTCGCCGGTTCATTCTACAAAAGGCACGCCATCACCCATTAACGGGCTCTGACTACTTGTAAGCACACGGTTTCAAGTTCTCTTTCACTCCCCTTCCGGGGTACTTTTCACCTTTCCCTCACGGTACTGGTTCACTATCCGGTCACTAGAGAGTATTTAGCCTTAGGAGATGGTCCTCCCAGATTCCGACGGAATTTCACGTGCTCCGTCGTACTCAGGATCCACTCAAGAGAGTATATATTTTCGACTACAGGATTATTACCTTCTTTGATTCAACTTTCCAGATGATTCGTCTAATATATACTTTTGTAACTCCGTATAGAGTGTCCTACAACCCCAACAAGCAAGCTTATTGGTTTGGGCTCTTCCCGTTTCGCTCGCCGCTACTCAGGGAATCGATTTTTCTTTCTCTTCCTCCGGGTACTAAGATGTTTCAGTTCTCCGGGTCTGCCTTCTGATATGCTATGTATTCACATATCGATAACATGACATAACTCATGTTGGGTTTCCCCATTCGGAAATCTCTGGATCAACGCTTACTTACAGCTCCCCAAAGCATTTCGTCGTTAGTAACGTCCTTC
>NZ_KV791827.1:0-1251 GCF_001808005.1 Staphylococcus sp. HMSC13A10
AGCTATATTTTTTTACTTTGCAACAGAACCAGAATAAGCATATATATTCAGGGTATATATAAGTAATAGACATCTAAATAATAAGTAATAGGAGGCTGGTGTAGATGTTCAAAAATATATTATTACCCTATGATTTCGAAAATGATTTTAGTGCTATCCCTGACTATTTAGAAAAAGTCACCGATGAAGATTCAGTTGTTGTAATTTATCACGTTGTAACAGAAAATGATCTTGCAATTAATGTCAAATATTATAATAAGCATAAAAAAGATATTATTAGAGAAAAAGAAAAAAAACTTACTCCATTTTTACGTGAATTAGAAAAAAGAGATATTCAATATAAAATAGATGTAGATTTTGGGCATATTAAAGATACAATCTTAGAAAAGATTACTTCTGGAGATATAAATAATGGTGAATTTGATTTAGTAATTATGAGTAATCATAGAGTCGATTTGAATATTAAACATGGTTTAAGGAGATGTTACACATAAGATTGCTAAAAGAAGTTCTGTCCCAGTACTAATTGTTAAATAAACATAAGAAGTAAGAAATTTATTAATTCAAAAAGCCTAAATACTTTCTCACAAATCGAGAGAGTATTTAGGCTTTTTATTTTTTTAATTTTGGTTTGTGATTTTTTAGATTATTTTTTGATTAGTCATTCTAAAAAAGATTAGACACGCATTTATGCCGAGAAAATTTATTGAGGTTGAGAAGAACCCTTAACTAAACTTGTAGACGAATGTCGGCATAGCGTAAGCTATTAAGCCGACCATTCGACAAGTTTTGGGATTGTTAAGGGTTCCGAGGCTCAACGTCAATAAAGCAATTGGAATAAAGCACCTATGATTATTAAAAAAAATAAGTTATAATATATTCAAAAATATTTTTGAATGAGGTGTAATTATGATTCAGACTATTGTAACTGCTGCTATTCTTTATATTGCGACAGCATTAGACTTATTAGTGATTTTATTAATGTTCTTTGCTAGAGCAAAGACTAGGAAAGAATATCGAGATATTTATATTGGTCACTATGTAGGATCTGTGGCATTGATTGTCATAAGTTTATTCTTTGCCTTTGTCTTAAATTATGTTCCTGAAAAATGGATATTAGGATTATTAGGGTTAATACCGATTTATTTAGGAATTAAAGTGGCTATTTATGGTGATAGTGACGGAGAAGAGAGAGCTAAAAAAGAATTGAATGAAAAAGGATTGTCTAAACTAGTTGGTACGGTTGCAATT
>NZ_KV791828.1:0-2130 GCF_001808005.1 Staphylococcus sp. HMSC13A10
TCCTAAAAAGGTTTTAAAAATATTTATAAAAATATATTAAAAAGGGCGGCGATTATGAGACAGCAACCACTATGAAAAAGGTTTCTATAAATACCATGTTACATACATTCGTACTTATACTGTTATTTATATGTATATTATTAGAACACTATTGTAAAATTTAAAATACTGTATAATGCTTTTAAATTTATGTAAGTTACAAATATTATACAATTTCTTACTATTCGATCCACAATACAAAAGGCTTCATGTGAAATCGAAAGCAATGTATACGTTGATCATAGACACAATGATGTATCGAATGAACAAAGGTACTATTGAGATAGATAAAAATGGGCATCAGTATATCGAATTTGAGACCGAGTATTTCAAGAAACTGTTAAACATCAGTGTAAACGCAGTCAATAAATTCAAAAAAGAATTAATTAAAGTAGGGCTTATTGATGTACTTCAAAAACAGGAAAACAACGTCTTTACATCTACATGCCAAAAATCGAAGACAAAAAATTTTATTATTATAATAAAGAGACAAAATCCAACAAATACACATATATCGAATTGCCTAAATTCTTATTTGAAGCGGCATATCAATCAATACCTTCCTATCAAAAATAGCCGTACAACTGGACGCTTTGTGGACAATCACGGTGTAGTATATACAAAATATACTTATAATCGCTTCATAGACGCATTAAACATCAAATCAAAGCATACACTAAAAAACATATCAATATCTTAGTCAAATACAATCTATTAATCGTGAGTAATGTAGCTACTACAATTAATCATATTTTCAGAACATAAAACCATTATTATGTATTAAAGCCTAAAAAAAGAAAAAAAACAATGTAATCAAACAAGTTGATACAAACGATAGTTATGTCTCAAGTCATAATGTAAATGTTGAACAAAATAGGGCAAATAATGTCGATATGGAAGGACATAATCACAATAATAATGCATCTGATTAACAAAATATGTCATCTAGTAATATTAAAAATTCTAGCAACACTATAAACATAAATGCACAGTATATATCAGAGTCAGCCTCATTCAAAACTGAAAATGAATCATTAAAAGAACAAATACGCTATTACAAAAAATACATCAAACAATACTTACCTGATTTCATCGATGAGAAAAAAATGCTAAAAGAACAATTACTAAAGAATTTCCCGACTTTTATCCGTACGCTTATTGTTAATTACGCGACTAAGAAACACAGCGTGCGATGAGTGTGATTTGTGACGCCAAAAATAAATATAATCAACTCTACGAAACAAATTATCGTCTTGAAGATTTAGAGAATGAAATTGTAGAAGCATTAATCCGTGTAAACCGAAAACATAAAAAAGACAATAAAAAGATGACTGAAGTATTAATTATCTAGTTGCAAGTATCAAAGGCGCATTTACTCAAAGACACGAAGAAGATTATAACAGAGGTGTTATTTCAAAAAGCCCTAAAATAGCTTTATTTGGTGACTTACCGAATATTATTACGACATCAAGTCAATTGATAAATAGCAATATTAGAAAACAAATAACGTCAAACAAATTACATGCCGCCAATCAATATGCAACGGCTAAGAAAATGCCTTTTTGATAACCTAATATAAGATTTGCGAGTAGTGGACCATAGGAACTGCAAGGATAAATTGAATTAGTAAAAGACATTACCATCATTAGCAAGTATGGTTAGACGTTATTAGTATGTCTATTTGCTACGTATTTTAGACATAAGGTCTTTATAATATATGTTAAATTTATTCTTTTTATTTACAATGTTTTCAGAGGAGTATGAATCGATGATACAGGTCCTATATAAAATCTTGAGTTGCTGTAGTAAAACGATTTATATGAGGTAGCAGACGCCAATACACATACACACATAAACGTGTTGATATATATGTGTATGTGTATTTGCGTCTGCTTAAAGGGGAATCAGCATATATTATTACTACAACTAAGTAACAATATAATATGAATCTTTATATTTTGTTTACTGATTTAATGATTTCTTTTTTTGTTAAATCAATAATACCTCGATTTTTTTCTTCATTGAGTTCTAGCTTGTTTATTTCAATTTTAATTTTTCTTAATTCTTCAATTATATGCTCTCCTTGAGACA
>NZ_KV791829.1:0-87230 GCF_001808005.1 Staphylococcus sp. HMSC13A10
CATCTTTTTAAAATCGAATTACTTGATAAACCATAGGTTTTCGTTAAAGATTCATAGCCTTTTTTTCCATTTAAATATTCCTAAACTATCTTAATTTTAAAATCAAATTTATAATGTTCACCACCCATAAAAACGCACCCCATAAAGTTAGATTTTAGTCCAACTTTTGGGGTGCACATCATTTTAATATGAATTCAACGAAAGTGTTTTTATATTATTCCCACAAATTGGGGTCAGCTCAATCGAAATAGAAATCATTTTTTATTATAGTCAGAAACTTTAATATTTCAAACATTTAGTGGATATTATACCTTTTTTATGCTGGGATTTCAGTACGTTTGTTACTATGTTTTCTAAGAGCTGCTGCTAATAAGCTTGATACTACTCCGAAAATCATAAATCCAATAAGCATCCACATTGTAGTGTTTAACTCTAGATGATGATTCATATAGATAATTTCTTTTAAGCTTGTTGAGTAATGTGCAAATGGGTTCCAATCATAAATATATTTTTGATAGAACTTAGGTAGCATTTGTTTTGGTAACATTACTAATTGCATACTAAAGAACATTGCAATGAAGAAGATTGGTACTGATTTCATACCTAACCATGTCATTGTTCCAAGAATCAATCCAACGAATCCCATAATAGCTAAAGCTACAAATATAGATACTCTATTTGGATGATCAAAATGGAAATCTAATGCACCTTTCATGAAATATACATATGCGAAACTACCAGCAAATGCTGTAATAGCTGTAAATACGATTTGTGCTACTGACGCAATTAAACGATGAGCAATTTTAACATTATTGCTAGTTCTAAATGCGAAGAACAATAAGACTGAAGCAACAATAGAACCCATCCAAACTGGCATGAACATTAAGAATGATGCATTGCCGCCACCTTGGTGATCTTTAACTTCATTAATTTTATCGTTATTGATTTTAACTGGATTAGTTACTGAATTAATATCTTTTGCTTCAACTTTAACATTTTGTTTTTCTAATGTTTGAAGACTTTGTTTCGTAATTTGATTGTTAATATTGTCACCCATACCTGACAATACGCTACTAGCCATTTGTGAACCTTGTAAACTTGTTCCTTCACTTACAATAGTTTTAAATTGTGCTTTTTTAACGTCAACTTCTTGGTTGCCCATTTTTTTAGCCATTTGTTGTGCTTGTTGAGCTGGAATTTCACCTGATTTTACTTTATCTTGCATTTCAGATTTTTTACTATCCATTACGACTTTTTGAGTTTTACTCATAGCATTTTTTGAAAAGTCTTTTTCAAAAATTGCAGCCCATAATATTTCTCTTTTTCCATACCTTTTTTAGCGTCTTTTTCACTGTCTACTTTAACCCATTTAACAGCGTCAGAATCACTATCTAATAATTTATCTTCTAATTTATCACCAATATTAGTTTTCTTACCTTGAATAGAAGTACCTTCATCGTGATTGACGATAGCAATTGGCATGTCTTTTGGTTTAGGATTAAACGCTGGGTAAAATGCAATTGCGAAAATCATTAATATTAATATGATTGCTATAGGTGTTAACCATAATAATTTACTTTTAAATATATTCATAACTTTTTTCCTCCCTTGAAACAATTCAACAATTTGTTGAACATTTATCACTTTTCCAATTATAATGAGTTTAAATAAATAAACAACAATCAATTAATAGAAAAACGTCTTTTATTGAACACTTTGATATGTATTGTCTATTAATTAAGGGAGGTTTTACATTTTTGAAGGAAGATCGACGTGTCCGTAAAACAAAATCAGCAATTAAACATGCGTTTATACAGTTATTAAAGGAACAAAATATTGAAAATATTACAGTTCAAGACATTGCAGATAAAGCTGATATAAATCGAGGTACATTCTATTTACATTATGAAGATAAATATTTATTATTAACCGATATGTAAGATGAATGTATTGCTCAAATATCTAAATTCACCACTTTTTCAGAAATTGAAGGTGAAAATGTTGAAATGATTGCGACACTATTTATAGATAAAGTATTGCGAAACATCATTCAACATGTATATGATAATCTAGACTTTTATAATACGATTCTTAATTTGGAACGAAAAAGTCGTTTAGAAGAAAAAATTAGCGACCTAATACAATATAATATGAAGAATCAGATCAGTATTAATAATGAAATCGAAGGCATACCAGAAATGTATTTTCATAGTTATGTGTCAGGTGCCACAATCTCAATCATCAGATATTGGGTATTAGATTCAAATCGTATTTCTGTTGATGACCTTGTAACTCATATTTTCAAAATTATTTATTATGGTCCGTTAAGAATTATGGCAGAACAAAAATACAATCAGTCTCGTTAAACACATTGCTCGTAAAATATTGTGATGCGTTTGAAGTTAAAAAGCTTGTGAAAGGACTTTTACAAATGATCACTGCATATAAACACTCTAATCAAATCAATAATGAAATAATCGAAACAACTCTTGATCAACAAGCATTGTGGATTAATGTAGTTGAACCTGATAGAGAAGAAATAGAACATTTAATGGAATATTATAATTTACCTGAAGACTTTATTCGAGATCCACTCGACTCAGAAGAAAGTGCTCGTATTGAGTATGACGAAGATACTGGATACTCTTTGATTATTATCGACTTACCTCTAGTTAATTCAACAAATCGCAGCGTTCTATCCTTTATTACAATTCCATTAGGCATAGTCATTGGTAATGGTGTAGTAATGACCATTTGTGATGCTGAAAATGAATTTTTAGAGAACTTTTCTAGACAAGACAATATTAATCTGAAGTTTCATAGTCGCTTTGCACTAGAAATCTTAACAACGATTGCAAATCATTATAATAGAAATTTAAGATTACTGAATAAATCACGTATTCGTATCGAAAGAGAATTGAAAAATAATATTACTAATAAGCAACTTTTCAAACTTATGGAAGTTGAGAAAAGTTTAGTATATTTCTTAGCAGCTTTGAAAGGTAACGATACAATAATTAAAAAGTTATTCCGTTTACCTGCTATTAAACGTTTTGAAGATGATGAAGAATTACTAGAAGATTTAATTATCGAAAATAACCAAGCAATTGAAACAACCGAACTACATCAACGTATCTTAGAAAGTATTACAACTTCTTATGCATCATTATTATCTAATGATATGAATACGATTATGAAAACATTAACTATGTTTACTGTATTATTAACTCTACCTACACTGGTATTTAGTTTCTTTGGAATGAATGTACCATTACCATTAAATGATCATAGTTACATTTCTTGGATTATCGTTGTTGTTATTTCTCTTATTCTTGTTGCAATCGTCAGTGTTTATTTATGGCGCAAACAAAAGCTATAGCTATAACAAAATTTAAAAAGGATGAGCTTGAATACATTGATTGATGTACCGGGCTCATCCTTTTATATAATCTATTTTATTGAACTTCTTTATATTTATTTCTTTTAGATAGAACAAACGTCACAAGAACTGAAACGACAAATGCTATTACCATTCCTATGAGGTAATGTAGCCAGCCACCATGGTTTGGATTGATTGATATAAATCCAGGTATACCTGCTGTACCTAAAGCAATTGCTTTAACTTTAAAGAATGAAATATACGCTGCTCCAAGACCTGACCCAATAATAGCACCTATGAATGGATATCTTAATTTAAGATTCACACCGAACATCGCTGGTTCCGTAATACCTAAAACTGCTGAAATACCTGCAGCTGATGCAACACCTTTTAATTTTTTATTATTTTTAATAATGAAGAATGACGCTAACGCTGCACCACCCTGAGCGATATTTGACATGGTAGCAATTGGGAAGATAAATGAACCACCAGTTTTAGCCTGGTCAGCAATTAATGTTGTTTCTACTGCAATGAAACTATGGTGCATACCAGTGATAACGATTGGCGCATATAGTAATCCAAAGATTAATCCACCAATTGCACCACCAAATTCGTATAGCCAAGTTAAGCCATCTGATAACCAATATCCTAATTGTCTTGTAATAGGTCCAACAAATAAAAATGTAATAAACGCAGTTACAAAGATTGATACTAAAGGTGTTACTAAATTATCTAATACTGTTGGTATAACTTTACGTAACCATTTCTCAATCGTTGCTAATATGTAAGCTGCTACTAACATTGGTAGTACTTGTCCTTGATAACCTACTTGATTAATATGTAATCCAAATAAGTCCCAATATGGAATTGACTTGCCCGCTTCTACTGCTGCTGGAAAATCATAAGCACTCATCAAACTTGGATGTACTAATATCATACCAAGTGCTGCTCCTAAATATGCATTACCTCCAAAGCGTTTCGCAGCACTAAAACCAATTAATATTGGCAATAATGTAAATGGTGCATTAGCAAAGATATTAATCATCTCTGCAAGTCCTGCAAATTGGTCATGCACTTCAATTAAAGATTTACCATCATAAAATAAATCCTTGGCAGTTAATAAATTGTTTAGACCCATCAACAAACCACCGGCAACAATTGCTGGAATAATCGGTACAAAGATATCTGATAACATTTTTACAAAACGTTGTAATGGATTCATATGTTTAGTTGACTTCTCTTTTACTTCAGATGTTGTAGATGCTTCTTTACCAGTAATATTCTCCATTTCGTTAAACACTTTATTGACAGTCCCTGACCCAATAATGATTTGGTATTGACCACCAGTTGAGAATGTTCCTTTAACGACATCCATTTTAGATAATGCGTCTTCATCTACTTTACTTTCATCGTTCAATATTAATCTAAGTCTCGTCGCACAATGTGCCATTGAGTCTAAATTCTCTTCTCCACCTATTGCTGTTAATATTTCTTCTGCTGATTGTTTATAGTTCATTTGTATAAACCCTCCTAATTTTTTGGAACCAGTTCCAAAATTACTAACTTTATTGTAAACGGTTGCAATTGTTAAATCAACCTCATTTCCTAAAGTTTTATATTAAATCATTGTTATGACCATTGTTTAACTTATATTAATTTACTTTTCAAATGGGTATATGAATATAAATAATTAAAAATGAAAGGAGTTAGTTTATTGAAAGAACGTGGATATATTGAAAAGTTATGGCGTGAAGAGAAATATCGTGTATTACTCCATAGTCAAAGTCATTACAATGCCATACGTGAAAGACTTAAACATAAGCCCTCGTATAATGAAATTAATCTAATGGTAAAAGAGGCAATTCAAATAGCCCCTAGTCAAGGAAGTGTTATGAATGCCTACGATCATATGTGGGGATACTTCAAAAAGTTAGCTACAGAAGAAGAAAAGGAAACTGCTACAAAATTAAAGCATCAATTTAAACATCAAGATATTCCAATAGAAGATTTATTATCATTTTTAAGATCGTTAGCGTATCAATATGATGTTCAATATTTAAAAGATAGTTCAGTATTAAAAGCATAAAAAAGACAAACCACACTTTTATAAGTTGGTTTGTCTTTATTTTAAGTAAAGGTAATAAACCTTTATTGACTCATTAAATGTACATTATTATAAATGTCTGAAGAAAGATTAATTCTAAGTTGTATCACTAAATAATTATAAACAATATAAAGGACTTATTTTTACATCCAGTGAAACGAATTGTCATGCTTCATTTAATTTGTGTCTACTTCGGGGGGAGTATTTCAAATTAATGTTTTTAAAAATCGCTACTTAAATATTGATGTTTCATCATACTTTAATTTTCAGAAGATGGTTATTCATTGGATGTCGTTTAAATATTTCTACTAAATATGAAATGTAATTGTCGATTCTTGTTGTCATTGTTTCATATATTCAACATTGATTCATGATGTCTAATTACTAGTTGCTAATGTGTTAGTAAAAATATTTAAAGTATGAATATAAGCCTTGTTGTTTATACTAATGTTAAGTTAATCAATTTTTATTCACTAAATATGGTATATGTGATTCTATGTTGTCTCTCTTTTTTTGTTGTTATATCTAAGTTGTGTATATAACGTACATTTAATACCATAGATTACAACCCTTAATCAATTTAAGTTTTTTAAATTTTCTTTTGGATTGGAATCTATATTTATTATGTACTAAATAATGAGATTACACGCTATTGAAAATTTCCAAATATACAATACTATATTTCTAAAACTCCTTTTATGTTGCAAACAATACAAAAATGGCTACGTTTTCACAAAATTTTTACTATGAACTTTATTTTTAACTATTACTATTTGAAGGCAAATCTATTATAATATCAATTATTATTTAATCGTGGATTAAATGCCATGGACATTGAATATAATAAAAACTATTCAATGCAAACAATTTATAAGTGATGATTTTTTTAGATTTTCAAAACAAATATAGAGGAGCTTCGTAATAACACATGACATGTAACCTAAACCTTTTTCATCAATACAGTACCAAGCCATTTCGTAATATTAATAAAGTCATCATCTTATTTTCATTAACTAATGACTTGAACATTAAAATCAACGGAGAAGTTAAAGATTTAGATGCACACATTGCTATCATTAATCATGGTGACATATTTGAAATTGAAAATGCTCATAATATAGTTCAATTAACTATTCCGATTTTTTATTTTTATGTCGAAGATGAGGACTTTTTCGAGTGCTATTTCGATAGACATTTATTACAATCTAGTGGTTATATCAAAACACTTATTCTACAAACTATACAGCAATATTCAGAGGATCAAACGGTTGATCACCAACTTTGTTCCAAAGTAATCCAAACCTTATTTAAAGAAGCAGTTATAAAATACGATGTTGATTATATCCCCAATATGTCAATTAGCAATACTTTATTTTTAGAGTGTTTACTTTTTCTTCAAGATAGAATAACTCAAACTATCTCTTTAAAAGATATCGCTATAAATAGTAATATTTCAGAATCTTATTGTTCAAATTTATTTATACGTTATTTAAATATGAATTTTAAAGATTACTATACAATTTTGAAAATTCGTCATGCTATTAAACTATTAATGACTACTAATTTATCAATTAACACTATATCCGAAGAATCTGGATTTAGTAGCCATACTAATTTTACAAATCAATTTAAAAACTATTTGAATTTTAGTCCAAAACAGTATCGATCTTACATAGTCAAAATGGATACTTTGCCCCACTTAAATATAGAAGATAAGGATTATTCACCTTTCTTGCCATTAATTAATCATTTTGATTTTAATAATCAATTAGCAACAGAGATTACTGAAATCAATATAGATAACTTTGATCCTAAAGATTATTCCAAAGCCTCAAAAGCATTTATTAGACTTGATAATTTTAATGAATTATTTCATTTTACGTTCAATGAATATTTTGATATTGATTTTTCATTTTTACCTGAACCAGTCATTCTTATTGAAAATGTTAGCGACGTAACTTCTAATCAAATTAACTATCATTTGTTACATAGATGCCTCGATAAATTATTTGAGAGACATATTGGTTTAGCAATAAAAATTAAATCTACAAATCAATTTAATGTAGTTAATCAATTTATTTTGAAGTTTTTACAAGGACATAATGACTATAAATTGAATAAAAAAGTCGTAAAATTAATGCTTATTTTTGATTCGTCTAAAATGTCTACACAAGATATACATCTTTGTCATTTAAAAATTAAAAACAAAAATAAAGATATCCAATATGGTATGACAGTAGACGGCCTATTACGTCAAAATCAGACTGTAGAAAAAACATATGATACTTTAAAACGACTTAATTTTGATTACTATTTAATTGATATTGAAAATATTGAAACGAAATTATCTTTAATTAATAAAAGAAGAACATATAATCATTCGACGACACATTTTGAAAATTATAAGCAGTTCATTTTAGATTCAGGCATAGACTCCACTCATTTTGTGTATGATTATTTATCTTTGAAATGTTTCAAATATGCAAGCAATAGTTCTAATCCTTTACAATTAGCTGATTTAGTTTGTCATATCATTGCTTTACTACGCTATGGTGGTGGTATTAGTTATCAACTCATTGCAGACGAAACGAAGTACTTGTCATTATTTAATGAATTCGGTAATGCATTACCACTGATTCACATTTATAAAATGACTCACCCTTTTGTAAATGAAGAATTACAAATTTGTAATAATTACATTATGAGTCGTAAAGATGGCAATTATCATTTCATTTTATTTAACAAAATAAACGACCGCTATTTATCTGATAGTCAACAGAAATTTATTTTCAAAAATACATTGAAATCTCATTCGTTAACAATAGTTCAAACTTTGAATAGTGAGCATGGGACAATAGATAATTTATTACCACAAACTAAAAAGCAACTGTTTCTTGATAAAGATATTATTAATCAATTGGATCAATGCAATCATCCAAAAACAGAATTATTCATTCAAGAAAATGATAATCAAGATGTTAATGTTGTTCTCAAACATGATGAAGTAATATATGTATGTTTCAAACCTATTTAGCTATAGACTGTAAAATGTTGTTGTCATAAGTTTAACAATCTCTGATTAAGGATATATTTATTATTAAGGAGATGATAAGATTGGATAATCAAAAAGCAACTGAAGCAATTGAAAAAGTATTAGACCATTCAAAAGTGGGTGTATTATCAACCGCTTATAATAATAAACCTAATAGTAGATATATGGTATTCTATAATGACGAATTGACACTATATACTAAGACAAATATTAATTCTATAAAGGTTGAAGAAATTGAAGACAATCCTTATGCTTATATTTTATTAGGCTATAACGAAACGACTAACAATAGTTTTGTTGAAATCGACACAACTATTGAAGTTGTTAAAGATGAAAAAACAATTAACTGGTTATGGGAAACTCAAGATAAATCATTTTTCGATTCTAGCAAAGACCCTGAATTATGTGTATTAAAAGTAAATCCTAAATCAATTAAATTGATGAACGACAAAGATTTAGACACACCCTTCATAATTGAATTATAAATGAATGATTAATCTCAACTTAAATAAGTTGGGATTTTTTGATGTGATACAAATTCGTATACTTGATGAAAATGTCAAATTATAATATCCACTTATATTTTAAATTTAATTGCAAATCACTCTATTTTTCTGTATAAATGAAATAGTAGATAAATAAACAATATCAAAGGAGATTTTGCTAAATGAAAGGTAAAAAAGGACTCGCTTATAGTCTTATTGCAATCATGGTCATTATATGTATTGTTTTAGTTATTGCTATGATGGCAGGCGGTAAAAAAGAAACATATTATGGCGTAATGAAGAATGGTACAACAATTGATAAAATGATTAGTGAAAAAGACGAAAAAATCGAAAAGAACGTTAAACTTCCATCAGATGCTGATGTATATGTTAAAAAAGAGGATTTCGTAAGAATTACTAAAAATGAAAAATCTGGCAAAATTGCTAGTGTTAAAAAGGTAGATCATGATGACGTACCACATGGTTTAATGACTCAAATCCATGATATGGGCGATATGCACATGTAATTTTAAAAGAAGCAAGTCAATAATGACTTGTTTCTTTTTTTATGTAATACGGTAAAATGGGTTAAGTTATAATCAATCAACCACTAGCTCTAACCATTATAAATGGAAGTACTTCTTTAAATGCATAAGAGCCCCTAATCGCTAAAGCGATAAGGGGCTCTAAAATGTCAGATTTATTATTTTATAATGTTTTTAAGTACTCTTGACCTTGTTTTTTATCATAAACGTTTTCCCATTTAGCAATGACAACTGTAGATAAAGCGTTACCCATAACGTTAACTACTGTACGTACCATGTCTAATAATCGGTCAACCCCTATAATTAAAGCAAGTCCTTGAGCTGGTAATCCCATTGCACCTAATGTTGTTAATAACACAACGATTGAAGTACCTGGAACTGCTGCCATACCTTTTGATGTAAGCATTAACGTGAACATTAAAACTAATTGTTCAGTTAATGTTAAATGCATGCCATACATTTGTGCTACGAATAATGCAGCGATAGATTGATATAAAGCTGATCCATCTAAGTTAAATGTATAACCAATCGGTATAACAAACGATGTGATATCTTTCGGCGAACCGAATCTTTCCATCTTTTTCATCATTACTGGTAATACTGCTTCTGAACTTGAAGTTGAGAAAGCCAAAAGTATTTCACTTTTTAGTATTTTCATAATAGAGAAAATACTAATGCCACACATTCTAGCTACAATGCCTAAAACTACAACTATAAAGAATACCATTGCGAAAATTACAACTAATACTAGTTTTAGTAAAGGAAGTAACGCTGATGCTCCGAATGTAATGATTGTTGTACAAATAAATGCAAAGACACCGAGTGGTGCTAATTTTAATATTTTATTAATCATCCAGAAAACTGCTTCTAAAGTTCCACTTAAGAAAGATTTTACTGGTTCTGCTTTTTCGCCAACGGCAGCTAAACCTAAACCGAAGAATACAGCAAAAAAGATAATAGGTAATAATTCACCTTTGTTTAAAGCTTCAAAAAAGTTTGTTGGTACAATGTTTACTATAGTATCAATAAAATGATTACCATATGTAGTTTGTTCTGCAGCATGTGCAGATGTTTGATATTTAGAAATATCGCCCTTTGGTAATTTTGATGGATCTAATCCAGAACCTGGTTTAAATAGGTTTCCGAAAATTAATCCAAGACCAATAGCGATTGTTGTTATAATTTCAAAGTATAATATTGTTTTCCATCCGTAGCGACCTACAGTTTTCGATTCCCCAACGTTCGAAATAGATAGTGCTAAAGAACAGAATACAACTGGAATAACAATCATTTTAATTAAGTTTAAAAAGATGTCTCCAAATGGCTTTATGTAGTTAGCCGCTTCTTCATTTCCGTATAATATAAGTCCAACGACAACACCTAGAACCAATGCAATTAATACTTGCACAGGTAGACTGATTTTTCTCTTAAACAGAGCCATATTGCAAACTCCCCTTCATCTGACATCACTTAATTATATCAGATAAGATAAAAATAGCTATAATTATTTATATAACAAATATAAATAATTGTATTGAAATGTTTTAACTTTTATGAATCAAGAGTAGTTTACTATGTTTATTTTTTATTTCTTTTTAAAGAATCTATGTTTCTGTTCTTTAATTTTAACTGATACCCAAAATAAAAAAGTTACCAAATGTTTTTCAATTTGGTAACTCACCTTATTACAATTATTTTGAAGGTTTATAGTTTTTATTAAAGTAATTATGTTTAGCACTTTTTATACTTTTCTTAGTTTCAGTATCAAAACCTTCAGCAAAGACACCTTTTCTAGTACTAATAGGTTGAATGACATAAGTTATTTTAGGTTCATCTTTAAAAATAACTTCCTTATAATAAACACCCTTTTTAGCACTATAAAGCGTTTCTTGTTTCTTCACTTTATCTTTTAAATGGTGTTCTTTTAAATAACTATCGACCATTTCAATATTTTTGTGACCTTGATACGATTTAAGTGCGAAGAAAAACGCAAACGCAATCACTAATGAAATAATTAATATAATAATAATTCTGATTAATTTTTGCTTCTTACTCATTTTATAGACTCCTTTTGCCTTATCTTAATTAGTATGAACGAAAATCATGCATTTTTAAAGTCTTATAAAAATTTTGTAACAAAATATTCTTAACTCATTGAAATAATGCAAAGATGATTCATATGTTAATTAAAGATATTGTCTTACATCATCAAGTGGTAAACATACTGATTCATGTGCTTCTTGTGCACCTTTACCTATGGCAATTGCTACAACTGGTACAAATCGTTCGCTATCTATTCCTAAGACATTCGCAATATTGGCTTTATCAAATCCACCTATAGCATTAGTATCATAGCCATGCGATTTAGCCACAAGCATTAATTGCATCGCCATTAAACTACTATCAATATTAACGATATCTTTCATACCTTCTCTAGATAGTCCTTTATAATGAGGCAATACCCAACTTAACATCTTATCTTTGATTTCTTCTGTCATATGATTTTTGCTTACTGCGTCACCATATATTTGTTCAGCTTTTTCATAATTTTTTAAGTCTCCAAATATGATTATCATAGCTGAAGACGTATTGACTTGTCTTGAATTCTTACCGAAAGATGGTAATATTTTCTCCTTGCCTTCACCAGAATCTACAACAATTAATCTCCATGGCTGCATATTCACTGAAGATGGTGCTTTTGTTGCTTTTTGAATGATATTATCCATTTCTTCATGGCTTATTTTATATTCTGTATCAAATACTTTTACTGATCTTCTTCCTTTTAATACATCGTCAAATTGAGTGATTTTCTCCATTATATATACTCCTTATTTTTTATAAGTCATTGGATTTTTCAAATCAATAATCTTTAATTATGATTTTCTAATATTTAAATGAAAAGCAATTTAACTTTACTATCAAAATAGGCACTTGACAAGTCACACACTTCATAATATGGTTACCTTAACAAGGAGTGATTTAATGTATGTCGAAAATAGTTATTTAAGCAAACAATTGTGCTTTTTATTCTATGTTTCATCAAAAGAAATTATCAAAAAGTATTCCAATTATTTAAAGGAATATGAACTCACGTACACTGGTTATATAGTGCTAATGGCGATTGAAGAAGATGAGAAACTTAACATCAAAACTTTAGGTGATAGAGTTTTCTTAGATTCAGGCACTTTAACACCATTACTGAAAAAATTAGAAAAGAAAAATTACGTTGTTCGAACTCGTGAAGAAAAAGATGAACGAAATCTTCAAATTTCACTAATAGAACAAGGTAAAAGTATTAAAAAACCTTTATCAGAAGTTTCGCAAAAGGTATTTGGCGAATTTGATATAGATGTAAATGAAGCTAAGGAATTAGTTAACCACCTTCAACTTTTTGTTTCTAAAAACTTCAATAAATCTTCAGAAAAATAATCTTATATAGAGAAAAAAGGCAAAAGTAAACTTGCCCACTTTCATCCCTTTCTTATGCGTTGATAAAATCAAGTTTTGTAAACTTTTGTCTATATTCTCTAGTACGAATTATCACTCTATTAATAATCCATTTTACTTTACCTCATAACAATCACTTCATATAATGAATTTACAATTAAATATAGTATTTATAACTGTAAAGGAGCTAATACTATGCCAAATAATGACTTCTTTAATAATTCATTTTTGAAAAATGATCCAACTGATTTATTTAGAGACTTAGGTAAACAAGTATTCAATCAATTTTCATCACAAGCTTTCCCTGTAAATTTATATAATGAAAATGATCATTACTTAATTGAAGCTGAACTTGCAGGTGTGAAAAAAGAAGATATTTCATTAACTTTTGAGCAACATACGTTAACTATTAAAGCTAATAAATATATTGAATCTCATAATGGACAAACGCAATTAAATGAACGTTCTAATAGTGAATTAGTGCGCAGATTTGAATTCGAGGATATAGACAAGTCTCTTATCAAAGCAACATTTGAAAATGGTGTTTTAAGCGTACGCTTGCCTAAACAACAACAAGAATCTGAAGATGCAACAACAATTTCAATTTCATAATATAAAATAATAGACCTTGTTATGGATTCACCATAGCAAGGTCTGTTTTATTAATGAATTGTTTTCGAGTCTTTTTTATTAACTAAAAACATTGTAATTACAGCAATAATAGCAAATATTGCTAATAATATAAATGCGAGATGGCTTGTACCAGTAATACTAGATACATAAGTAATTACTATTGGTGGGAAGAACCCTCCTAAGCCACCCATCATTGATACGATACCATTAGCTGTTCCAGCTTCTTTTGAAAAGTATGATGGTACAAGTTTAAATATTAATCCGTTACCAATACCAGCACATATACTAATTAATAAGCACCCTATTGTAAATAATACAATATGAGAAGAAATGCCCAGGATTACTGCGCCTATAATCATAGCAATGAAATCTATAATTAATACTTTAACGGCATTTAATTTATCCCCAAGCATACCTCCAATTGGTCTAAGGAATGTTGCTAAGGCGATAAAAATACCTGAACGAATTCCTGCATCTACTTTATCAATACCAAAATGATTAACTAAAAAGTTAGGTAAAAATAGACCAAATGCTACAAATGAGCCAAATGTTATAAAATACCATAAACTTGTATAATATAATTTAGGATTTTTAGCTAATATTTTAGTTTGTGCCACTAAAGGTACTTTAATTTTTGTTTCTTTATTATCACCAAAAATAAACATTAATATAGCAAATAAAGCAATAAATATTAAATACATTCTTACTGTTGTTTGCCAACCGATAATGCCAGCAATAGGTGGTGCTAAGAATGATGAAACTGCTGTCCCTATGTTCCCCATACCGTATATACCATTTGCTAACCCTACTTTTTCTTTAGGAAAATATTTAGGAATAGAAGTAACACCTACTGAAAATATAGCGCCCCCTACACCTAAGAAGAAACCAGAAAGCATTAGCATACCGGGAGATTTAGCTTGAGCTAAAAAGAATATTGGGAATAATAGTATTATGAAACTACAGAAGAAAACCCATTTAGCTCCAATGATATTTGTAAGATATCCAAACGGAACACGTAAAATGGATCCTAAAATTACAGGTATTGCTAAAATAATCGATAGTTGTTCTGCTGGAATTTTAATGTCTTGTGATATGTATGGCATTAAAGGAGATATGATACTCCAAGCCATAAATCCAACTACTAAACTTAACGTTTGTAAACCTAGTTGAAAACCACCTTTTCTTTTGTCCATGTCTTCACCTTCATAAATTATAATTATTTAGTATTTTAATGAATAAATCATTTAATAATTGTGAGTGTTACTACTTCTATGCAAAGTACTAACTATAACTATATTTTATGGCGTTTGTGAAAAATTGAACATTAGTGTAATCCCTTATTTGTTTACCTTTTTCCCCTATAAAAAATAAAAGAGTTCTGTAAAATTTATAGTATTTATTAATAGAACTCATGAGGCATGTTCATGCGTTGGAAATACTAGTGGTTATAGTGGAACACATGAGGTGAACTCATGTGTAAGAAATACTAATTTCTAAAGAAAAAGTATTTCTTTAAATGCATAAGAGCCCCTAATCGCTAAAGCGATTTTCTTCTTCGGTTCGCCTTAGCTTTGCTAATGCATAAGAGCCCCTAATCGCTAAAGCGATAAGGGGCTCTAAAATTCTAATAGTTTCTTTTTCATTGCGTATTCAACTAATTCTGGTTTTGTTTTTAATCCTAATTTGTTCATAATATGTGTTTTATGTGCTTCTACTGTTTTTACAGATACAAATAATTTTTCAGCAATTTCTTTATTACCGTATCCTTTAGCTATCAATGGTAATATCTCTAATTCGCGTTTTGATAAAATTTTAAAGGGATCAGACCCATCTGTAGGTTCTTGGTTGTTGTTATTAACAAATTCATTAACAAGTGATGTTGTTAATTTCATATCGACATAAGTATCTCCTTGATAAACTGTTCTAATTGCAAGAATTAATTGTTCATCAGGCGCATTTTTTAAAATATAACCCTTTGCACCATTTCTAAGTACATGGAATAAATATTCTTCATCATCATACATTGTTAATATTAATATTTTAGTCTCCGGAAAACTTTCATTGATTTTATTGATTTTGCTTGTTGCTATTAAACCAGATTCACCTGGTGGCATACTTAAATCCATAAGAAGAATGTCTGGTTTATGTTCTAACACCTTTTGATATGCTTCAACACCGTCAGCAGTTGTAGCCACTACTTCCATATCTTGTTGATAGTTTAATATCATGGAAAAACCTGTTCGAACAACTGCATGATCATCAGCTATCACAATTTTCAATTTAATTCCCCCAAAATTTTTCACATAGGTACTTCTAATGTAACAATTGTACCTTTATCAATATGTGTTTCTATATCTACATGCCCGTACACTAATTCAGCACGCTCGCGCATACCGTATAAACCTAGTCCAGATCCTTTTGGTTGAGAATTTGGATTAAATCCGTATCCATGGTCAATAATTTCTGCAATTAAATTATCATTATTTTTTTGAATCATTACATCTATTTCACTAACACCTGCATATTTTAATGCATTATAAATCGCTTCTTGAACTACACGATAAACAACTGTTTCTACTTCACTATCAAAACGTTGCTGTGAAATATTAGATGTGTAATTGATTTGCATTCCGAAATTTTCTTCAAACTGTTTAAAGTAAGATTTAAATGCAGCTTCTAAACCTAAATCATCTAATGAAGCTGGTCTTAATTCAACAGATAAATTTCTAACGTCATCGACTAATTGAGACATGATGCCCTCAATATTTTCAACATCATTTAATATTTTTTCTCTATCCTGTTGGTACTTTAATAAACGTAATTGGACGTTTATATTTAATAGTTCTTGAACTAGACTATCATGTAATTCTCTCGAAATACGTTTACGTTCGTTTTCTTGTGCAGAAATGGTTTTTCTTATCATCCTACGTTGGTTCATTTTTTCTTGACGTTCAATCTGAGGTGCAACGTCTTGCAAAGTAAAGGCATTGATACCTTTTTCCTTATCAATTGTTTGATATGTAGCAGTAAATGGTGCAATTTCTCTTTGATTAGTTTTCATAAAAACTTGAAATGTAGATCGATTGGGTTGTTCTACATCTAAAAAACAATTTTTACATGATTGCAAATCAAATTCATTGGTATAACCTTCACATCTACGACATATTGCATTTGTCATCGTACTATAATTATCTTCCATTGAAATCACTTCATTAGCTGCTTCATTCATAGCTATTACTTTGCCATCATTATTAACAAACACAATTTTCTCATTTGTGTACTCATAATATTTTTTCAATAAAGTTTCAAGTTTGATATCATCATTTTCCAACAATATAATCACCTAATATCTTCTTTTAAATCACCTAAACGCTCATTGATAATAATATTCTCTATATTATCAGGCAATGGTTTGTGATTTCTTTGGCCAAATAGTATTACACCATAAACTTGGTTATTAAAGCAGAGTGGTACAGCTATCACCGCTGTTAAACTCTCACTTAATAAAATGGGATATTTTACTTTTTCATCTGGTGACAGCGCTATATCCACATTAGCAATAAGCATTCTTTTCCCTGTTTTCATAACATTACCAGCTAATCCGCGACCTTTTCGTAGAACGATAAGTTTATATCTATCGTTTTTATTTCCGGAAACATATTGCCATTTTATTGGGGAATAAGTACTTGAATGCTCACAAAATGCAATCGCTGCAAAATCGACGCCTTCTTCTTCTCTTAATTTATCAATATTATATTGAATATTTTGCAGTTTCTTATTTAAACCTGGAGTCATTATCATTCCACCCTTGGATCATTACAATTTATTTTTTCGATATATAATATATCTTCTATTAGTATAAGATAACGGTACACTCCATACATGAACTAAACGAGTAAACGGCCAACATGCTAATATTGTGAATCCTAGTAATACATGAATTTTAAATTGAAGTGGTACTTCTAACATTAATTCAGCATGAGGTCTAAATAAAAATAACTGTCTAAACCACACTGAAATTGTTTCACGATAGTTAAATCCTTCATTTGTTATATTAGTGACAAGCGTTGAGTAACATCCTATAAAAATAATTAAAAGTAATAAAAAATTCACGAAAATATCAGAAAATGAACTCAAGTGTCTTACATTTTCAAATGTTATACGTCTTGCTGTTAACAATAACATACCAATCAATGTCATTATACCAAAAATACTTCCTATATAAACCACACCAAAATGATAAATTCCTTCAGTAACACCTAATGCTTCTGTCCATGATTCGGGTATTGCCAATCCAACAACATGTCCAAAAAACACAGGAATAACTCCTAAATGAAATAATAGACTTCCCCATTTAAGTTGTTTCTTTTCAATTAATTCACTAGACTTAGCTGTCCAAGAAAATTGATCATATTTATATCTTGCAATATGTCCTATAATAAAAATCATCAAGCATAAGTAAGGATAAATGACCCACAAAAATTGACTAATCATGTTGCGTCACTCCTTCTGGTGACTTTAGACATAATTTTAATGTCTTCCGTAATGCTTGGATAACGTATCCATAAGGATGATTATGTTTACCGAGCTCATTTGCCAATGCATACGTACCGTCTTCAATAATCATAATTACAAGTTGAATATTTTCTTCCGCTCTATCATCGCCATACCATTCGATAGTTTGTAGAAATTCTAACATTAACGGTAGATAATCAGATAATTCATTATCTACCATTTTTAATCCAAACATTTCGTATAATACTTTAAGTTTGGCTAACATTTGTCCTCGTTCTTTTTGAGTTTCAAATTTGTTATATGTCATATATAATGGAGAATTTTTACTGAAATCAAACGTATCAGTATAAATTTGTTTTGCTTCAGACAAAGTATAATTCATCATAACTTCTCTAAAATTAACAATATCTTGATAACCAGGATGTTGTGAAGTAATGGATTCATTAAATACATTTTCATTAAATGTTAATTTTTCTGGAAAGCTTAATAACATTGCTATATAACCAAAACTATCTTGATATTTTTTTAAATTATCGAAATTAATCACGGAATATCCCTCCATAAAAGTTTTCGTTATATATTTCTTGACCTGTTTTACCAGAACCAACAGCAACGCCACATCCTTCGCAATTTACACCGAAGTTTTCTCCACCATATCCTTGAGAACCTTGTGCATGATAAGTATCTAAATATGTTTCTTTATGTGTAGTTGGTATTACAAAACGCTCTTCATATTTTGCTAAACCTAATAGTCTATACATATCAGAAACTTGTCTTTCAGTAAGATCTAAAGCATCTAGCTTTTTAACATCAAACGGTCTATTAGTCACTTTAGCTCTCATATAGCTACGCATCATTGCCATTTTTTGTAATGATTTTTTCACTGGTTCAGTATCTCCAGCAGTAAACATATTAGCTAAATATTCGATAGGTAATCTCATTTCTTCAATTGCTGGGAAAATCATGTCTGGATCTTGTTGCGTATTTTTACCTTCGAAATAACTCATGATTGGGTTTAATGGTGGGCAATACCAAACCATTGGTAAAGTACGATATTCTGGATGTAATGGAAATGCTAATTTATACTCAATAGCCAATTTATATATTGGTGATTGTTGTGCCGCTTCAATCCATTCGTGGTTGATACCATCTTTTTCAGCTTGAGCAATAACATCTTCATCATATGGATCTAAAAATAGTTCTAATTGTTTTTCATATAAATCTTGTTCATTTTCAGTTGATGCGATTTCTTCAACGCGATCAGCGTCATATAAAAGTACACCTAAATATCTCATACGACCTGTACATGTTTCTGAACATACAGTAGGCATACCTGCTTCAATTCTTGGGAAACAGAATGTACATTTTTCTGCTTTATTTGTTTTCCAGTTGAAGTAAACTTTTTTATAAGGACAACCAGTCATGCAATATCTCCAACCTCTGCATGCATCTTGGTCAACCAATACAATACCATCTTCATCTCTTTTATACATTGCACCTGAAGGACATGATGCAACGCAACTTGGGTTTAAGCAATGTTCGCAAAGTCTAGGTAAATACATCATAAATGTTTCGTCAAATTGGAATTTAATATCTTCTTCAATTTTTTCGATGTTAGGGTCTTTAGGGCCTGTAACATTAGCACCTGCTAAATCATCTTCCCAGTTTGGTCCCCATTCAATATCCATATTTTTTCCAGAAATAACGGAATACGCTCTTGCTACTGGTGAATGGTTACCTTGTTTAGCTGTAGTTAAATGTTCATAGTTATAATTCCATGGTTCGTAATAGTCTTGTATTAAAGGCATATCTGGGTTATAAAAGATTTTACCTAAAGCAATCTTAGACCATTTACTACCTGATTTAAGTTGTAATTTTCCTTTTTTATTTAAAACCCAACCACCTTTGTAATGCTCTTGGTCTTCCCATCGTTTCGGATATCCTGTACCTGGTTTAGTTTCTACGTTGTTAAACCACATATACTCAGCACCTGGTCTATTTGTCCATGTGTTTTTACATGTAACACTACAAGTATGACATCCTATACATTTATCTAAGTTCAACACCATTGCGATTTGCGCTTTAATCTTCAAGCCAATTGACCTCCTTCATTTTTCTAACTGCAACGTAAACATCTCTTTGATTTCCTATCGGACCGTAGTAATTAAAATGATAGCTAATTTGAGCATATCCGCCGACTAATTGTGTCGGTTTCAAATGTATTCTAGTTGGTGCGTTATGTGAACCACCTCTTGTATCTGTAATTTCAGAACCAGGTGTTTGAATATGTTTATCTTGAGCATGATACATAAACATTGTTCCTTGAGGCATTCTATGAGAAATAACTGCTCTTGCAGTAACAACACCGTTTCGGTTGTATACTTCTAACCAATCATTATCATTAATATCATGTGCCTCTGCATCTACATTCGAAATCCAAACATTTGGACCACCTCTGAATAGTGTCAACATATGTTTATTATCTTGATACATTGAATGAATATTCCATTTACCATGAGGTGTAAGGTAACGTAATACTAATGCATCCGTGCCGCCTTTAATTTTTTTATCTCTTGTACCAAATACCATTGGCGGTAAAGTAGGTTTATATATTGGTAGACTTTCACCAAATTGTTGGAACACTTCATGGTCTAAATAATAACTTTGTCGTCCAGTTAATGTTCTAAATGGTACTAAGCGTTCAATATTAGTTGTAAATGGAGAATAACGTCTTCCATTTTTATTTGAACCTGGAAATACTGCTGTCGGTATAACTTCTCTCGGTTGCGATGTAATATTTAAAAACGTAATTTTTTCAGAAGCTCTTTCACTAGATATATCTGCTAATTTCATACCTGTTTGTTGTTCTAAATCTTGGTAAGATTTTTGAGATAATTTCCCATTAGTCGCTGATGAAATATTTAGCATGGCATCTGCAACATTTCGTGCTGAATGGATACGTGGTTTATCGTTTTTAATTGAGTCTGGATCGGTATCATTCCATGTACCTAACATACTTTTAAGTTCTTCATATTGATTTTTAACACTAAAGCTAACTCCGTGAGCACCTATTTTACCTGTCTCAAGTTTAGGTCCTACTGAAACGTATTTATCATAAATTAATGTGTAATCTCTCTCTACGATTGAAAAACTAGGCATTGTTTGACCAGGAATCGGATCAACTTCTCCTTTAGACCAATCTTTTACAATTCCGAGTGGCGTACCTATTTCTTGTTTTGAGTCATGACCTAATGGTGATGTAACCACATCTTTAAACGTACCTGGAAGGTAATCTTTAGCCATTTCAGATACTGCTTTTGCCAATGTTTTATAGATATCCCAATCTGAACGTGATTCCCATAATGGATCAATAGCCGGATTAAAAGGATGAACATATGGATGCATGTCTGTTGATGATAAATCATGTTTTTCGTACCAAGTTGCTGCCGGTAAAACAATATCAGAATATAAAGGTGTTGCTGTCATTCTAAAGTCGAGTGAAACCAATAAATCTAATTTTCCTGTTGTTTCTTCTCTCCATTTGATTTCTTCAGGTTTGTCATCTTCGTTTGGTGAAGCTAATAAACCAGATTTCGTACCTAATAGATGTTTCATGAAATATTCTTGACCTTTAGCAGAACTTGATATTAAATTTGAACGCCAAATAAATAATGTTTTAGGATGATTTTTTCTTAAATCTGGATCTTCTACTGCAAATTTTGTTTTCTTAGAAGTCACTTCATCTATAGCACGTTTAAGAATTGCTTCATTTGAATTGTCACCATTTTCTTTTGCTTCTTCACCAAACAACAAACTATTTTTGTCAAATTGAGGATATGATGGTAACCAACCTAATTTTGCTGCTGTAACATTATAATCAGCAGGATGTTTATGTTTAATATTTTTAGCTAATGGTGATTTTAATTTATCTACATCTGATTCTTCGTATTTCCATTGATCAGTAGCAAAGTAAAACCAACTTGTTCCATTTTGTAAGCGTGGTGGTCCTTGCCAGTCTTTTGCAAATGCAAGTGTATTCCATCCTTCTATTGGGCGACATTTTTCTTGACCAACGTAGTGAGCCCATCCGCCTCCGTTAACGCCTTGGCAACCACATAACATAACTAAATTGAGTATTGCACGATAAATAGTATCTGAATTGAACCAATGGTTTACGCCAGCCCCCATAATAATCATTGAACGCCCTTCAGTATCAATAGCATTTTGTGCAAATTCTTTAGCTACTTGAGTGACTAAATTACTTTTAATACCTGTTATTTCTTGTTGCCATGCTGGAGTATATTTAGAGTCTTTATCTTCATAACTATCTGCTTCTAAGTCATGGTTAAATCGACGTACACCATATTGACTTGCCATTAAATCAAATACTGTTGTGATATATGTTTCTGTCCCGTCAGCTAAAGTGACTTTTTTAGTAGGAATAGGTCTTTCAAATATTCCATCACCATTACTATCAAAATATGGAAATTGAATTTGCTGTAATTCATACTCACTATCAGCCATGGATAATGAAGGATCTATTTTGTTTCCTTCATCATCTTCTAATTTGAGATTCCATTGTTTGCCTTCTTCCCATCTTTGACCCATTGTGCCGTTTGGTACTGTTAAATCATTTGAAATTTCATCAAAAATTAATGGTTTCCATTCTCCATTTTCAGTTTGTTGACCTAAATCAGTAGCTCTTAAAAATCTACCTGCTTTAAAGCCATTTTCATCTTTATCTAACATCAATACGAAAGGTATATCAGTGTATTGTTTAGCGTAATCGATGAAACGTTGGTTTGGTTTGTTTATATAATATTCTTGTAAAATGACGTGTGTCATTGCTTGTGCCACAGCTGCGTCTGTACCAGGATTAGGCGCTAACCAATTGTCCGCAAATTTAACATTCTCTGCGTAATCTGGTGCTACAGAAATAACTTTTGTACCTTTATATCTAACTTCTGTCATAAAGTGAGCATCTGGTGTACGTGTTAAAGGTACATTTGAACCCCACATAATAATATATGATGCATTATACCAATCACTTGATTCAGGTACATCCGTTTGTTCTCCCCAAATTTGTGGAGAAGCAGGTGGTAAATCTGCATACCAATCATAAAAACTAAGCATTTCGCCGCCGAGTAAATTAATAAAACGTGCACCTGCAGCGTAACTCACCATTGACATTGCAGGTATAGGCGTAAATCCTGCAATTCTGTCAGGCCCATCTTTTTTAATTGTGTATAATAATTGAGCTGCTATGATATCAGTAACATCTTTCCAATTAGATCTTACATGGCCACCCATACCTCTTGCAGATTTATACTGTTTAGCTTTTTCTTCATCTTCAACAATAGATGCCCATGCCGCAATTTTATTACCTTGATTTTCTTCTAGTGCTTCTTGCCAGAGTTCTAATAATTTTCCTCTTATATATGGATATTTAACTCTTAAAGGACTATATTCATACCATGAGAATGATGCTCCTCTTGGGCAACCTCTAGGTTCGTATTCTGGCATATCAGGACCACAGCTTGGATAGTCTGTTTGTTGGTTTTCCCATGTAATAACACCATTTTTAACAAATACTTTCCATGAACATGATCCAGTACAGTTAACACCATGTGTAGTTCTAACTTCTTTATCATGGCTCCAACGTTCTCTATACATTTTCTCCCATTCTCTGCTTTTACTTTCTAACACTGACCAGTTCCCGTTAAATTTTTCTGTTGGTTTAAAAAAATTCAATCCAAATTTCCCCATATATATCCTCCTACACTAGTAAAGTGATTATCTATGTCCGTTAATTAATTTCGCTATTTTTTCTTATATTCAAATTGTATATTTTTTCACAAACTTTTTATATTAGGGAAAGTCCTAATTGAAGGTATAAATCCCCTATGATTTTTATAATCTTTCAAAATTCTTTTTATTAAAAAAAGACCACCTGTTTTTAGGTGGCCATACTGATGTGTAAGACAGAGATATAATGTACTCTCTTTTTATTATTGAGTTAGTCATATTTGAGGCTAGCTCCCGAAGGAACAATATAGAATCTAGACTTTAATAAATTGATGGTGATATTGATTTTTGATTTTTTCATATAATTGTTGTTGTGAAATATGGTATTTGCCATTACTTTTGACTTCAATTATGCAACCATATCCCTCATCACTTAATATTTCACATTTTTCCATAGCTCTTCCTTTTTCCCCTTGCACAATGTAAAAAGGTTGATCTGATTCGTTATCATTTTTAGTGTCCACATAATTCACAATATCACCTATTATGCAAACACCTGGCATGCCTTCAAGTTGATGAGATTTTATCTTTTGTTGAATATCGCTTAATGTTCCAATGATTACTTTTTCATCAAATAAGGAAGCTCGGAAAATAATAGCGATTGGAAAATTAATATCGCTAAATTGTTGTATCTGATTTATTATTTTTGGAAGTCGTTTCACTCCCATGTATATTGCTAATGTACCTTTATTAAGGAGTGGTGTAATATCCAACTGATTTTCTTGATTATCTTTAAAATGACCGGTTGAAAAAGTTACGTTTTTCGCAATACTTCTCATCGTCAACCCAATATTCATGGATTGTGCAGCAGCACTTGCAGAAGTTACCCCTGGAACTATTTCAAAATTGATATCTAACTCACTTAGCGTCTCAACTTCTTCATGTAAACGTCCAAAAATCGCTGGGTCTCCACCCTTAAGCCTCACAACATTATTGTGTTCTGAAGCTGCCTTAACCATGAGTTGATTAATATTATCTTGTTGAATATGTTTGGTATAAGGTTTTTTTCCTACATCTACAATTTCTATTTCAGGTTTAGCATATTGTAAAATTAACGGATTTACTAATCTGTCATATAGAATAATATCTGCGTTTTCTATAAGACGCTGCGCTTTCTTAGTTAGAAAATTAGGATTACCTGGTCCAGCACCTACTAAATATACTTGACCATAGTTACTTACAGACATATGAATATATCTCCATCGATAATTTCCACAGGATAAGTTTCTACACAACCGGTATCTGGTTCTTGCACATTACCAGTAGTTAAGTCTATTTTTTGGTCATGTAATGGACAATAAACAAAGTCTCCACTTACAGTGCCTTCTGATAATGGTCCTTGTTTATGTGGACATACATTATTCACTGCAAAAATTTTGCCTTCATTCGTTAAAAACAAACCAATTTCTTTATCTTTTACAATTACTTTTTTTCCAATGAGTGGTGTTAATTCATTCAAATTAGAAACTTTAATCTTTTCCATACTTTTCATAACTATACCCTCTCAACTTCAAAGATTTTTTGTGATGCTTTGTCATTTGCTATTGCTTGCCATGGTTCTTCTTTAATTGCTTGTTTAGCATCCATCACTCTATCGAATAAAGCTTGTTGGCGTTCAGGGTCCAATAAAACTTCTTTTACGTTTTCAAATCCAAGACGTTCTAACCAAGGCGCTGTTCTTTCAGCATATATGCCAGTTTCACGATAATATTGCATTAACGCACCGCACATACGTATTACATCATCTTCGGTTTCTACTGTAGTTAAGAACTGTCCTTTAGTCACTTCAGTTCCTCCATTGCCACCAATATATAATTGGTATCCATTTTCAACAGAAATGACACCAAAATCTTTCACACCAGATTCTACACAACTTCTAGGACAACCTGATACGCCCATTTTAAATTTATGAGGTGTATCAATATATTCAAAAGTTTTCTCTAATCTGATACCTAATCTTGTTGTATATTGTGTTCCAAAGCGACAAAATTCTTTACCAACACAACTTTTAACGGATCTTGTTTTTTTACCATATGCTGAAGCAGACCGCATACCTAAATCTTTCCATACTTGTGGGAGTTCATCTTTTTTCAATCCATATAACCCAACACGTTGTGATCCTGTTACTTTAACGAGAGGTACATCATATTTTTTAGCAACTTCACCAAGTCTAATTAATTGATCGGCGTCTGTCACACCGCCTCGCATTTGAGGTATTACAGAGAAAGTACCATCATTTTGAATATTTGCATGATATCTTTCATTTGCAAAACGTGATTCTTTTTCATCTTTATGTTCATATGGATATACCATATTTAAATAGTAGTTAATAGCTGGACGACATTTAGGACAGCCATTTTTATCTTTGAAATCAAGGACATGTCTAACTTCTTTTGATGTTTTTAATCCTTTTGCTCTAATTTGAGTTACAATTTGATCACGTGTTAAATCTGTACAAGCACATATTCCTGAAGGTTTAGCGGCAACAAAATCATCACCTAAAGCATATTGTAAGATTTCTCCTATTTGACCTTTACATTTACCACATGAATTACCTGCTTTAGTAGCTTTAGTTACTTCATCTACAGAAGTTAGTCCGTTTTCTTTAATAGCTTTGACAATAGTGCCTTTGTCTACACCATTACATCCACATATTGTTTCATCGTCAGCCATATCTTCTATAGAGTTACTAACTTCTTCCCCACCTTTAGTTAATAATGAAACTAATGTATAATCTTCAATTGATTCATGTTTTTTCATCATATTGTAAAATCGTGAACCATCATCTGTATTTCCATAAAGGACAGCATCAACAACTTCACCATCTTTTAGAAATACTTTTTTATAGTTATTATCTACGCTATTAAAGATTTCAATACCTTTAATTTCAGGTGATTCAACGATTTGGCCTGCACTATATAAGTCACAACCAGATACTTTCAATGATGTAAATGTTGTTGAGCCTTTGTAACCTTCTGTGTCATTATCAGTTAAATAGTCAGCAAGTACTTTACCTTGTTCATATAATGGTGCAACTAATCCATAGACTTTACCTTGGTGTTCGGCACATTCTCCTACAGCATATATATTAGGGTCACTCGTTTGCATCATATCATTGACTACAATACCTCTATTTACTTCTAAATCACTTTGTTTAGCTAATTCAGTATATGGTCTTATTCCAACAGCCATAACAACTAAATCCGCTTCTAAAACACGTCCATCAGCTAAACGTACAGCTTCAACATCTTCTTCACCTAAAATTTCTTTTGTATTAGCTTGTAATTCAAAATTCATGCCTTGCTTTTCTAAGTCAGCTTTTAACATTTGTCCAGCTTTTGCGTCTAGTTGCATTTCCATAAGCCATTCAGCTAGATGAATTACCGTTACTTCCATACCTTGGTCTAGTAAACCTCTTGCACATTCTAAACCTAAAAGTCCCCCACCAATAACAATTGAATGTTTTTTAGATTTAGCAATTTCCATCATGCGTTTAGTATCATCAATTGTTCTCCATCCAATGACACTTGGAAAATCAGAACCTTTGATTGGTAAAACAAATGCTTTAGATCCAGTTGCAAATATACATTGATCATAATCAACTTCGATGCCACTCTCTGTCATAACTTTTTGCTTATTACGATCTATTTTAATAGCTGGGTCATTATTAATAAGTTTGATATTATGTTCATCATACCAATCATATGAATTCATTATCGTCTCTTCTACTGACATTTTATTTTGTAAAATATTGGATAACATAATTCGGTTGTAATTTGGATATGGTTCTTTACCGATAATAGTAATATCAAAACGTTCATCGTCTCTTTCAAGAATCTCTTCAATCGTTCTCAAACCTGCCATACCATTTCCTATCATCACTAATTTCTTTTTAGCCATAAATATGCCCCTTTATCACTTGTGAATAGTTTTTATTAAAGGATTGGATAATTAGGCACATAGATTTTTATTATACATATAATGCTTCGAATCGTTCTCTAATAATTAATTTAAGTGAACCATCAAAGTTAATTGAAGGTGTGATGTGTAGATTGCAGTGAATAGGCATCTCATCAATCACTCCTTTCACTTTGTTGACTAATCTGCCGTCAAAAAAGAACAAAGGCACTATAATAAGTTCATCATATTGTTTTGATATTTCTTCTAAGTCATTTCTAAATGTTAGTGCACCGTACAATGTGCGTGCATACACAGGTTGTTTCGAATCAACTGCTTCTACAAAGTCTTTAAGTTCATCATGAGCCTTTGTAAATCGACCACTACCATTACCATGTGCGATAATAACAACCGCTGCGTTAGAATCATCGGATAATTTAACATCATCAATTCTTCTTTCAACTAATGCTTTCATATATGGATGTGTTCCTAACGGTTCACTTAAATAACTAGAGATATCCGGATACTTATTTTGCATTTTCATTAAAATATCTGGAATATCACTCATATAGTGCATTGCACTGAAAATAAGTAATGGTACAATTCTAAATTCTTTAATACCTTGCTGAATCATTCTGTCCATCGTTAATTCTAAACTTTGTGTATCACTCTCTAAAAATGCTAATTCATAATGGTAGTCTTCGTCTTTCAATAAAGTTGCAATAAATTCTGCTAAGGCCTTATTCTGATTTCCTTTTCTCATACCATGTGCCACTAAAATATTGCCTACCATAAAAACCAATCCTTTCAACTTGAATTGTAAACTAATTTCATGTATTTTTGTGATTATTTTCACATTTTAAGGAAAAATCAGGGAATCCCCTTATATAATAAGTATTATTTATATAACTCTTTTAGTCTTATAAAAAGGTATGAATAAATATTTATTTTACATGAAATAAGATATATAATTGAATAGTTGGTTGTTAATATATTACACAAGTAATCACTATTCTAAATGAATAGTCGTATACATAATGATCCGTACATACTTTTTAATTAACAACTTAATTTATTTTTTTCACATTAGAGAGGAGATATGTTCGTGAAAAGATTTACCTTTTTAATTATTATCGTATCTTTTATTTTAGCGAGCTGTAGTAATAATAATGCTTCTAAAAAGGATACTTTAAATGTTGAGATACCATTAAAAACAACATCAATTGCTCCTTATGAAACAGATGTGCCTGTCAAAGTTGGAGCATTAGAATCTTTATTTAAAATGTCTAAAGATGGTAAAGTAAAACCTTTGTTAGTAAAATCATACAAGCAAAAATCTAATGACACATTAATACTTACACTCAAAGACAACATCAAATTCCAAAATGGTCATAAATTAACTGGTAATGCAGTTAAACGAAGTCTTGAAAAAGGAATAGATAAAAGTGATTTATTAAGAGGCTCATTACCAATCGATAACATTACTGCTAAAGGTCAAAAAGTGACTATCAAAACGAAAGAACCTTATCCAGAATTAAAATCAGAATTAGCCAGTCCTTTTGCTGCTATTTATGATACGAAAGCAAAAGAAAAAGTCGCTGATCAACCTGTTGGTACAGGTCCTTATAAAATTGACAATTATAAACGTTCACAAAAAATTGAACTATCAAAATTCAAAGATTATTGGCAAGGTAAACCTAGATTAAGTAAAATTAACGTCACTTATCATGAAGATGGTAATACTCGTGTTAGTCACTTGCTATCTGGAAAATCTGACTTAACAACAGACGTACCAATCGATCAAGTCAATGATGTAAAGAAATCTAATAAAGCTAATATCCAAAGTACTTCAGGTTTCCGGACTCATTTATTACTTTATAATCATGACAGTAAAAAAATGAATAAAAATGTTCGTGAGGCCTTTGATTCAGTCATCAATCGTAAAGAAATAGCGAAAACTATTTCAAAAAATTATGCTAAACCGGCATCTGGACCTTTCAATAATAGATTAAAAAATATAGATGAAGGCAAAATTCAACCTCAAGATATTAACAAAGCTAAAAAATTATTGGCTAAAGAAGGCTATTCTAAATCTCATCCATTGAAAATAAATATGGTAACTTACGATGGTCGACCAGAATTACCTAAAATTGGACAAGTCATTCAGTCTGAAGCTAAAAAATCTAATATTGATGTGAAACTTCGAAACGTTGATGATATTGAAGGTTACTTGAAAGATAAAAATGCTTGGGATGCATCGATGTATAGTTATTTAACTGTCCCTAGAGGAGATACTGGTTACTTCTTTAACACTGCTTATTTACCAAAAGGTGCTAACAATAAAGGAAACTATGATAATAAAGAAGTCACTCAACTTAATCAAACATTTGGTCAATCTCAACGTGAACAAATGACTAATAACATTTTGAGAACATCTAACAAAGATATTCCAAATAGTTATATTACTTATAATGATCAAATTGATGGTGTAAGTAAAAATGTTAAAAACTTTAATGTTACACCAGAATCAATCTATTTAATTGATTATAAAGTAGATAAGAAATAAATATTAAAAGAAACTAGGACATAAATCCTAGAAAAATAACCAGTAAATGAGTTTATCCAAAAAACTCATTTACTGGCTTCTTTATTTATAATACTTCGTATTATCGGCTCGCTTTCTTAGGGGACAGCTTCAGCCTGTAGTCTTCAGCTTGTCCTGTTCCCTCAAGAGTCTCGCCAAAATACATCGTATTTATATGTAATTTTACATCAAAACAATTTTAAAAAATAAGGCCCCTTCGTACAATTTAATAAACATCACTAAACAAAATTAACGAGATACCTTATGTATAAAGATCATAACATGACTCAACTTACACTACTGATGGAAACTTCAGTTCTTATCCCCACAAATTATATGTCACGACATGTTAATAAAATCGTTGAAACTATTCCACATAATGAATTCGATGAATTCAAACATCATCGTGGAGCCACATCATATCATCCTAAAATAATGTTGAAAGTCATTTTATATGACTATACACAATTTGTATTTTCTGGTAGTAAAATAGAAAAATTACTTAACGATAGTATACGAATGATGTGGCTTTCACAAAATCAAACGCCTTATACATTTGTATGGAAAAAGAGTTTTCAAAATTATGAATCCAAAATGAATAAAGATTCTAAAGCACTTTATCATGAACTATTGACAAATCAGTTCGGAACTTATTAGTTCCGAGCTTTTGAATTTTAAAATGGCGGTTGTCCTAATATTTTTTCTTCAAAGCGTTCTGGAATTAAAATTTTTCTCATGATAACACCTAAATCGCCATCGTCATTTTCATACTTTGCATAAATTTCATAGCCTCTTTTTTCATAAATGCTTAATAGCCACGGATGCAAACGTGCTGACGTACCTAACGTCACCGCTGCTGCTTTTAATGTATCTCTTAAAAAATCTTCTTCTACATATTTCAATAACTGACTTCCATAGCCTAGGCCATCATATTCTGGTTTAGTTGCAAACCACCATACAAACGGATAGCCAGAAATACTTCTAACACTTCCCCACGGATAACGAACCGTAATTGTTGAAATAATTGTATTATCTAATTCTAATACGAAGGTTGTATTATTCTTGATATTATCTTTGACCATTTCAACGCTAGCATTGACTGATGGCCAATCTATACCTAATTCTCTTAAAGGTGTAAAAGCATCATACATTAATTGGTGAATTTCCTTAGTGTCTTTCTCGTTTGCAATTCTTATATTGACATTACTCATCTTAATCACGTCCTCATTTTTCTCTTTTCATGATTTTAAGCGTAAAAAGAAATGAGTATATAGTCAATTAACTTGATTCATCTTACATTAATTTCTAAAAAAAGCATAAGTCGTTCAATTTTTATTATGAACGCTTACGCTTTATGATCAATTTATTTTAAATGATTTCTTTGTCCATTTAAATATGCATATACTAATCCTACAAAAATACCGCCACCAATGTAGTTACCAATTAACGCAAATACGATATTTTTTAAAACGCCTAAACCTGATAAAGCATCTATATTAAAAAATAACATTCCTGAAAATAGACCTGCATTGAAAACAACGTGTTCATATCCCATGAATACAAAAACTACAACGCCACATGCAATAAAGAACGCTTTAGCCAATCCTTCTTTAAATTGCATAGAAACAAATATTCCAATATTAATGAAGAAATTACAGAAAATACCTTTAACTAGAATAGTTAACCATGTTGACGATTCTGTTTTCTTATGTACTGTTTCAGTTAATGCACTTGTCATTTCTGGAATCATAATATGTGCATATTTCATTAAGAAAAATAAAATGATACCCCCAATAATGTTGCCAATAAAACAAAATGTAAATATCCAAATCATCTTATTTAAGCGAATCGCTTTATAATACCAACCTACAGTTAAATACATAAAGTTACTAGTAAGTAATTCTGAATTGGTCAATACGATTAATACTAAGGCTAAACTAAATGCAATAGCACCTAATAAATTAATCAACCCATCAATATGTGTAGATGCAAATTGTGTTTTAATGGCAAGCATAAACACAGTAACAATGGCTAACAAAAAACCAGCCATCATTGATTTTAAAGCATATCTCATAGGTGTTTTATCAGCCATCACTTCTTTCATTTGTGTTTGGCCAACGATTGTTTCTATAATCTCTTTAGTCACATATGTATCCTTAGTGCTTTTACGATTTTCTATCCTCCATAAATCTCTCACTCTTTATTCTAACCATACTTATTATATGTGGAATTAAAGATAAAAAATAGAGGCAAATCTACTAAAAATTAAAGTTTCACTATTATTAAACTACTTTTCACTTTAATAAACAGCAAAAATACTACCTACATCAACAACTATGACGTAGGTAGCTAATATTCTTATATTTAGTAATTAATACATTATTTTGCTTTTCTTTTTAATTTAGCAAAGTAATGTAATCCTGTAGCAAAAATACCGTATCCTAATAATGTTCTTAATACAAAGCGTAAATAACGATTTGATATACATTTTGAACTAACAGCTATAGCTGAGACTAAATGTGTTAATGAGTATAATACTAATACAATAAGATATCTTTTCTTCATTTAAAATCTACCTCTTCTTTTGATTTGTTTATACTTATATTATACATCACTCATTCAACACTAAATGGTACAATTCGTTAACAATTATGATTCTAATAATTTTTCTAGTTGATCTAATGTTGAATTCATACCTTGTTCAACACCCATATCAAGTGCTTGTTGTGCTGCATCTTCTGTTGGGAAGACTGACGTCGATGTTACTGTTGTTTGATTGGGTTTTTCTTCGTTAAATTCTATAACAATGTGCATACCTGGCATACTTGTGTCCTTTTCCCCATCAGGTGTAGCAAAGAAGTCTAAATACTCTATATAATTCGGTTTCTTCACCTTTTTATACTCTGATAAAGTGTAACTTGTCATGCTAGGTGTATGAATTGCGAAAAACGTGTGCCCACCTTCTTCAACATTAAATTCAAAGACTTCAGTTGAAGCGTCTGCAGGGTGAAACCATTGCTTAAATAAATCCTCTTGAGTATAGGCATTAAACAATTCATGTATTGTACCTTTAAATGTTCTTGAAAAAATGATTTTATTTTTATCAATGTTAATAGTCATAATAGTCATAGTCCATCTCCTAATTCTTTTTGTTTTAACCAGTTTAATCATAGCAAAATATAGAAATAGTTACTAAAGAATGTATTTATTAAAAAAGCACTTCAAAAGTTAAATGCTTGGCTAACTTTTGAAGTGCATAAGATATGTTTAGGGGCTAAATCAATTAATGATGATGTTCATCTTCTTTGACTTTAATCTTACTATCTAATGCTTTTTTGATATTTTTAATATTTTCTTTCATTAGTGATTGATAAGATAGTCCTTTTTCATTTTGTTGTTCTTTTGTCACTGATTCCATATTATTAAATTTCAATGGTTTAGCATCAGTTTCTTTTCGAATCGTTTCAGTAATTTTATTTGATACGTTTTCTTCATATAAAATATATTCCACTTTATTCTTTTTAATCTCTTTTACTATGTTAGTTAAATCTTTTTGAGATGGATCTTCAGCACTCATGTTTTGTACACCTACTTGTTTAAATCCATATCTATTTGATAAGTAACCTAAAGATTCATGTGATATGAATACTGCATTACCTTTTTTACCTTCAGTAGCATCTTTCATTTTTTTATCAATATTCTCTAAATCTTTATTTAATTTCTTATAGTTCTTTTCATAATATTCTTTATGAGCTGGATCTTTTTTCACAAGTTGGTCTTTAATTTCTTTAGCAAATGTTTGGTCCATTTTTGGATCTAACCAAATATGCGGATCATATTTACCATGATGGTGTTCTTCTTCTCCATGATGTTCCTCTTCACCCTCGTGATGATGATGATCTGCTAATAAATCGTTCTTGCTAATTTTATCTTGTAGAGATAATTTTTTATTATCTTTTTTGATTGTTGAAGCTACTTTTTTTGCAACTGGATCTAAATCATCGCCTGTATAGATGAATAAATCTGATTTAGCTGCATTCAACATGTCTTTTTGTGTAGGTTCATAACTATGTAAATCAGCACCTGCTGGATAAATTGATTTTACATCAACATGCTTTCCACCAATTTGTTCTGTAAACGACTTAAGTGGATATACTGTCGTGCTAACTTTGAGCTTATCTCCTTTGTTGTTACCACTATCATTGCTGCAGGCTGCTAGTGCAAATATCATTAGAGGAATAAGAATTAATAAACTTAGATTTTTTTTCATATCGCTTCTCCTAAATAGTAATTATTACGATCAATGATTATATACCTTCTTTCCTTAAAAAACAAGTCCCTGAAAATACTTTTATATACTTATTATGTCTTTATGCATATTTAAATTTATTTATTCGAATACTCAATTTATTTTTGATATATATAAAACAGGATGGGCCATAAATATCAAAATAATAGCACTAAAGTGATTTATGTTAATAGTCTTAGTACTTTCTTTATATCCAATACTTCGTATTGTATGGCTACGCCTTCCTAGGGTACAGTTTCAGCCAGAAATACTACACAGATAAATCTGTGAGAATTTCTAAGGTCTTCAACTAGTACTGTTCCCTCAGGAGTCTTGCCATAAATACTACGTATTAATATGTAATTTTATATTAAAAAAAAACTTTAAAAAAATAAGGCACTTTCGTATAATTTGATAAACATCACTAAACTAAATTATCGAGATGCTTTATATATTAAGTTTATAAAATGACTCAACATACACTATCAATGGAAACTTCGATTCTTATTCCTACAAATAATATGTCACGACATGTTAATGAAATCAATAAATTAGATGAATTCAAACATCATCGTGGAGCTATATTATATCATCCTAAAATTATAAAAAAACTGCTAGCAAAGCACGAGGCTTTGTTAGCAGTTCAATATTAATTCTCTTTTAAGACTTTATCATATTCTTTAAAATGATATGGATCTTCAATTTTCTTTCCTTTTATAAATACTGTAGGCGCTGTAGAAATATGATGTTCTTTGGTTTCTTTTTTATCTTTTAAAGCTGCTTTCCACGATTGACTATTCTTGGTTTTATATTCCTCTTTAATTTTCTCTTTTTGAGCTGAGGTAATATTAAGATGATTAATTTGTTGGTCAACCATCTTTTCAGTAATCCACTGTTTCTTTTCATCTTTTTGATGTTCGAACATTAATTTTTGAAATTCTAAATAAGATTTAGGAGCAATTTGTTGGACAGCATGCCCTGCTCGGGATCCTATAATTGAGTCTTTACCTAAAAATGCCATATTTACATATTTAATTTTAGCTTTATTTTTGTCTAAATAATGGTCTTTAAGTTTAGGCATGACATTCTTCTCTACTTTTTTACAGTAAGGGCATTTAAAGTCGCCATAAATGACGATAAGTGGTTTGCCATCTTTTGTTGCTTCAGGTGCTTTTTCTTGTTCTTTACCGCAACCACTAATTAACACAACAATTAAACATGCGCTTATTATTCCTATTAACTTTTTCATTGTTGCTCCTTATAACTAATAGCTAATGCATATTTTCTTCTTTATAATCAGGATCATGTTGTTGATAATAACCTTTTGAATTAAAATCTTCTTTATATTTAGCTTTCTTGCCTTTAAATTCATAAGTGTAGTAATGTACTTCTTCATCATCATTTAAAGGTTTATAAGCCAAAATGACATATTTTCCTTTATCGTACACATAGATGTTAGCGTCCTTTTTATCAAAGTGTTTAACTTCGTCGCCAGCATCTCTTTTAGCTATTTTTGATTGTTTCTTTTCTTGTAATTTAACTGCTTTATCAATTTTGTCAGTATACTTACCGCTACTACATCCAACTAATACAAGCGTCAATACAGCAATAACTGCCACTATCTTCTTCAATATATTCACTCCCGATAATATGAATCACTTTATATGAAATCTTGTTTTAAATCCGTGTCATCTTTCACTTTAAATTTTATCACAGAATTCATAGCATCACAGTAATAATTAACGTAAAAATAACGATTTTAAAAGTTTTTTTAATTTAATTAAATACTTAGTATTTGTTATATCATACAAAAGTATGACGCTATTTTTTATGTTATGATGTGTAATGATTGCAGGAATTTGATAATATGAATATTAACGATTCATTTAATAGTTCTATTTCTAGAGGGGAAGATATATATTGAAATTTGTTAACTTAACATCAGAAGAGTTCGGTAAATTTACAGCCGAACATTTCTCACATTATACACAATCAAGTATCCATTACGATAATCGTAGTGATATGAAAGGAGACGTCCATCTTGTCGGCGTAAAAGACGATCAAGATGAGGTTATCGCTGCTTGTCTTTTAACAGAAGCACGTACGTTAAAATTCTTTAAATATTTTTATACACACCGAGGACCAGTGATGGACTTCAAAAATTTATCACTTGTCCGTTTTTTCTTTAAATCTTTAACATCATATTTAAAAAAACACAATTGTTTATATGTACTTGTAGACCCATATATTCTTGAAAATGTTAGAAATGCTGACGGTGAAATTTTAACATCATACGATAACCGTGCATTTGTCAAAACAATGGAAGACTTAGGTTATAAACATCAAGGTTATACTGTTGGATACGATTCAATGAGTCAAATTCGTTGGCTTTCTGTATTAGATTTAAAAGATAAAACTGAAGATCAATTGATGAAAGAAATGGATTATCAAACACGTCGTAATATTAAAAAGACTTACGAAATGGGTGTTAAAGTAAGAACGTTACCTATTGAAGAAACAGATACGTTCTTTGATTTGTTCAGAATGGCAGAAGAAAAACACGGTTTCAAATTCCGTGAAAAACCTTATTTCGAAGAGCTACAAAAGACATACGAGGATCAAGCTATGTTGAAACTTGCTTATATTGATTTGCAAGAATATCTCACTACTCTAGAAGATAAACATAAAGAATTATCAAAACAACTTCAAGAAGTAGAAACAGCATTACAAGAAAATCCTAATTCTAAGAAAAACAAAACGAAACATACTCAAGTTAAACAACAACATGATAGTAATGAAAGAAAAATCAATCAAACAAAAGATGAAATTGCTCAAGAAGGACAAGTATTGAATTTAGCTGCTGCAATATATATCTATAATGATCATGAAGTATATTATTTATCAAGTGGTTCTAATCCAAAATATAACCCTTATATGGGCGCATATCGTTTACAATGGGAAATGATTAAATTCGCTAAAGAACATAACATTGATCGCTATAATTTCTATGGTATCACTGGCGACTTTAGCGAAAATGCTGAAGATTTTGGTGTACAACGCTTTAAAGAAGGCTTCAATGCTGATGTCTATGAATATATTGGTGACTTCATCAAACCTATTAAACCAGTATTCTATCAAGTAAAAGAACTTCTTGAAAAAAGAAAGTAGCGAGTTTGTTTCCTACTTAATAACATATAAAAACCCAGTGAAATTAAATTCACTGGGTTTTCTATATCGTCATTTATTGTATTACATTTAAAAAGCGTTTAAGTTCGTCCGTTTTCGGATGATTGAAGATGTCTTCTGGGGAACCTTGTTCACCAATTTTACCTTCATGAATAAACACTATTTGATTTGAAACTTCTTTCGCAAATCGCATTTCGTGAGTGACAATAACCATTGTCATACCTTCTTGTGCTAGATCTTTAATAACTTTCAACACGTCATTAACAAGTTCAGGGTCTAATGCTGATGTTGGTTCGTCAAACAACATCACTTTAGGATTCATAGCTAATGCTCTTGCTATCGCTACACGTTGTTGTTGTCCACCAGACAATGCATGTGGTCGTTGATCTTTAACATGTGTTAAACCAACTTTTTCAAGTAAATCTAACGCTTTATTTTTAGCTTCTGATTTACTTTGCTTTTTAACTGTGACTAAACCTTCCATCACATTTTCTAATGCTGTTTTATGCGGGAATAGATTGTAATTTTGAAATACCATTCCAGATTGTTTTCTAACTTCTATTTGTGACTTTTTATCTTTTTCAGTGTATGTCTTGCCATTTACATAAACTGTTCCTTCAGTAGGAATTTCAAGTGCATTCATCATACGTAAAAGGGTCGTTTTACCTGAACCGGAACGTCCAACTAATGTCACAACTTCGCCTTGATCTACTTTTAAATCAATACCTTTAATCACTTCTGTTTGATTAAATGATTTATGAATATTCGATAATTCAATCATGAGCGATACCCTCTTTCAATGTATGATTCATAAAAACTTTGGATTACAGATATAATGAAACAAATTACCCAATACATAAGTGCAACAAGAATATAAATTGTTAAATATTCATAAGTTGTTGAAGCAACTTCTTGAGCTTTACGGAACATTTCAGCTACTAAGATAAATCCTAATAAAGATGTATCTTTAATTAGGCTTAAGAATGTATTACCTAGTGCAGGAATAGAAACTCTTATCGCTTGCGGTAAAATAATACGTTGTACAGTTTGGCGGTAATTCATTCCGATTGAATATGCCGCTTCTGTTTGACCTTTTGGTATAGAAATAATTCCGCCACGAATGATTTCTGATGCATATGCACCTACATTGAGTGACAAACCAATAATTGCAGCTATAACAGGAGCTAATGTCCATTGATTATCAGCATCATTGGTTATTAATCTACCTAATTCTGGAATACCATAAAATATAATAAATAATTGAACAATCATCGGTGTACCACGAATAATTGATACATAAACTCTTGCTACACCTTTTAAAAATTTACTTGTAGAGATACGCATTAATGCTGTAAATAAGGCAATTATTAAACCTAATACGAATGTAACAAGTGTAATTGGGATAGAATATTTAACTAACCCTTCTAACATCGGTCCAAATGCTTGCTTTGCAGCGTCTAATGCATGAAGTTGCTCACTATTCAGGTTTAGAGACATCTTGACCAAACCATTTCTTACCTATTTTTTTAAGTTCGCCACTCTCTTCGATTTTTTTCAATCCATCGTTGAATTTTTGAACTGTTTTATCATCAACTTTTTTAGAGAAGGCAAATGCTGATTTATTTTTCTCTGCGTCACCTTTGATTGCTTTGATTTTAGCATTAGACTTTTGTTTTTTATAATCTAAATAAGATAAGCTATCATTAAATGTAGCATCTACACGTTTAGATAATAATAAATCCATAGATTGGTTAAAACCATCTACTTTAGTAATTTTAGCACCTTTATCTTTTGCTAATTGACCGTAATTAGAAGTAAATGTTTGTGCTAATTTTTTACCTTTAACATCATTAAAAGATTTAATGTTCTTTTCGTTATCACGAACTACTAACACTGCACTTGAATAAGTATATGGATTAGAGAATTTATATTTTTTCTCTCTATCTTTATTAATACCTACTTGGTTAGCAATAACATCAAAACGACCTGCATCTAATCCAGCAAACATAGAATCCCATGATGTTTCATTAAATTTTAATTTAAGTCCTTCTTCTTTAGCTACTGCTTTAATAACGTCGATATCATAACCAGTTAATTTGTCTTGTTTATTGTGGAACGAGAATGGTGCATATGTACCTTCTGTCCCCACTTTAATTGTATTATCATCTTTACTGCTTGATTTACTGTCCTTGCTTGAATTATTACCACATGCTGCTAGTACGAATACTAATGCAACGACACAAAATAAAAGTCTTTTCATTAAACTATTCTCCCCTATTCTTATTATTCTAATCGGAATAAAAATATTTTAATCCTTAATGGGTGTGAAGTCAATAACTTGTTTCGTTATTCTTACTGTCATCTCAACTTTCAACCACTTATTTATTATTTGAAGTTTGAGCATTTCTTTTTAACATAAACGAACATAAGAAACTAACTATTGTAATAATAACTGCAAATAAGAATCCAGCATGATAACCATGTAACATTGTATCTATTTTAATTTGACCTAACATTTCACTGCGTTTCATACCATCATAATCACCCATATTAGGTGTATAGTTTTTACTAGCTTGGCTTAAGATAGTAATTAAGACCGCTGTCCCTATTGAGCCGGCAATTTGTTGAGCTGTATTCGTCATAGATGAACCATGTGCATTCATTTCATATGGCAATTGATTCATTGTATGTGTCATGACAGGCATTAAACCAAGTGCAATACCAATCATGCGTATACCATATACCGTTGCTAACATTGCGGAACTTGTATTTTCATCCATCACAACAAAGTAAGTAGTTGTGATAACTACAATTAACATACCTATTAGTGCTAAAGGTTTAGCGCCAAATTTTTCATAAAGTGATCCTGAAGCAAATGACATAATTGCCATTACAATTGCACCAGGTAATAAAATTAAACCAGAATCTAGAGGCGTACGATTTAGTAAGTTTTGGACAAACATAGGTAATACAGTTTCTGAACCAATCATTGAAATCATTGTTACCGCCATAATTAAAATACCAATTGCGAATTGAGAATTTTTGAAAACATCAAAGTTTAACAATGGGGTTTCAAGTTTCGATTGTCTCCAAACAAATAACACAACTAGAATAATGCAACCAATAATAGTGGTTAATACAATTGGGTCGTCCCAGCCATCATGTGATATAGAACTAGTACCATATAGTAAGCCTCCAAATCCTAAGACAGACAATATAATAGAAAGTACATCAATTGGGACCTTAACAATTTGACCTACGTTTTTAACTGTAAATATTGCAATGATAAATACAACTGCTGCGATAGGTGCAACAACATGGAATAATGATCTCCAATTAAAATATTCAACTAAATATCCTGATAAAGTGGGACCAATTGCCGGTGCCAAACCAATCACTAAACCAAACATCCCCATATACTTACCGCGTTCATGTGGTTCAAATATATTTAAAATACTAGTCATCATGAGGGGCATCATGATACCTGAACCTAATGCTTGAATAATTCTTGCAATTAATAAAATAGTGAAATTAGGACTAAATCCACCTAATATTGTACCAATATAGAATACTAAAATAGCTATTAAGAAGACCTGTCTAGTGGTATACCTTTGAATAAATAATGCTGATAATGGAATGACTATGCCGTTTGTTAATAAAAAGGCGGTTGTCAGCCATTGCACTTGTGAATATTGGATATCAAAATCTTTCATAATACTAGGTAAAGCTGTTGTTAATAATGTTTCATTTAGTAAACCAAAAAAGCCGCCTAGTAACATCGTAATAATCATTACCAATTTTGCTTTAAGTGTCACGTTAATTCCTCCTTACTTTCCTTTTCAATTATCACAACATTATACATAAGTTATATGCAATATGCATTTTATTAGTTTAGAATTAATATTTTCTTACAAATCGTAATAATTACTATTTACATTTTCGAAACTTTAATTCATAATATTACTACATAAAGGAGGTCATTTTATGAAAACTGATTTACAAACTGCACGCCGTAATTTGAACAGCCCAAATATTAAAACGAGAAAACGTGCTTTAAAAATTATTAAACAACATAAAAAAATAAAATAATTAGACATATCTGTTTTGGCAATGCTCATATATTTAATTTCTAATCATACTAAGCATCAAGTTAGATAATAAAATGCTTAAATTCTTATTTAAATTACTCCACAAAAAAGGTCACTTATTGATGCTTTTCAACATCAGTAAGTGACCTAATTTTTTTATTTTATAAATAATATTTATCTTTAACTTCTAAATCATCAGTCAATTCATAAACAAGTGGTGCACCTGTTTTAATTTCATAACCAATAATATCCTCATCAGAAACATTTTCTAAATATTTGATTAATGCTCTAATGGAATTACCATGAGCTGAGACAAGTACAGTATTACCATCTAATAAATGTTGAGATATTTGATCTGTCCAAATAGGCACCACACGTTCTAAAGTATCTTTTAAACTTTCAGAATATGGCATCATACGATGATCTAAATGACGATATCTTCTATTTTTTAGGTATTCATTACGTTGTTCTTCACTTTCTGCTGGTGGCTGTACATCATAAGAACGTCTCCATTGGTGAACTTGTTCTTCACCGAATTGCTCTTTAGCATCGTCTTTATTTAACCCTTGTAACGCGCCGTAATGACGTTCATTCAAACGCCAGCTTTTATTAACAGGAATCCATTGTTGTTCAGATTGCGCTAAAATATGTTGTGTTGTTTCGAGTGCTCTTGTTAATAACGAAGTATATGCAACATCGATTTCTAATTGGTTTTCTAATACTTTTTTACCAGCTGTAGTCGCTTCTTCAATTCCTTGTTCAGATAATTTTACATCTGCCCAACCAGTAAATAAATTTTTCGCATTCCATTCACTTTGACCGTGACGGCATAATATAAGTTTTGGCATAATTTAACACCTTCCTATTTATATAACGAACTAACTTGGATGCTAGTTGATACAATTAATGATTTAAATATAAAATAGATGACATTCATTACTAAATGATGACATGATTCTATTTATATTTTTACTGTATATCTTTATTATAGAACGCTCATGTAGATTTTCAATTAATAACGTTTGCTTTAGCTTTTGTAACTTTTGAAATATTCCTTTTTAAATTTGAAATACTTGTATTCTAACTAAAATGTGTGTCATTACCTTTTTATATTCATGTAACCTATGCAATACCTTTAGATGATATAGTATGAACACACCTTAAGAAATCAACACATTCAAATATGAACAGACACATATCCTTGGGATTATTTTTTAAGTCTGATTGAAATCACACACTAAAGGAGTTAACTATTATGAAAAAATCAATATTAGCAATTATCGCTACAGTTTCTATAGGAGCAACAGGTTTAGAAGCACATCAAGCACATGCAGCTGAAAACAATCAACCTTCACAATGCTCTCCTCAACAAAATCAATCATTTGGTAATCAACAACAAGATAAGTCTTCATCAGTTTCTTCAAATTACCAAACAACTCAAACGTCTACACAAAGCACTAGTACGGAGAGTAAATCATCATCTAGTGAAGATTCATCATCAAGCAGTGAGTCATCAAGTGATGTCTATAAAGAATTTATAGACGCAGGTGGCACAAAAGAATTATGGGATAGCGTAGTAATGCCAGAATCTGGTGGTGATCCAGATGCTTCAAACGGACAATATCATGGTTTAGGTCAAACGAACCAATCATGGGGCTATGGTTCTGTAGCTACTCAAACTAAAGGTATGATTAACTACGCAAAAGAGCGTTATGGTTCAATTGATGCAGCTATTTCTTTCCGTGAATCAAACGGTTATTGGTAAGATTACTTTATATAAATAACAACAAGCGCCAAACAGAAATCAACGTTGATTTCTGCTTGGCGCTTATTTTGCTTAAATTTCTATACTTAATTATGTATTTCATTACTTAAATTATCATTCATATTAGGTTCAGGATGCACATATACAGAAGAAATCCCCTTTTCATGTAGATGATCTTCAACTTTATCGCAAATTAAATGTGCTTGGCTAATGGATAAATTGGGTTCTACCACTATCGTAACGTCTAAGAAAATACTACTTCCATGATAACGTCCCTTAATACTTCTAACATCTAACACATCGTCCACTTCTAATATATCATTTCTGTATTCTTCCAAATCTTTTTCATTAAATCCATCACTCAATGTAAAAATAGACTCTCTAAAAATTCCAAATCCTGTATAAATGATAAGCAAACCTAGTAAGGTTGCTAAAATAATATCCACGATAGGAAATCCAATCTGAGTGAAAACCAAACCAATTGCTGTACCTATACTAACTAAACTGTCAGATAAATTATCTTTAGCGGCTGATTTTAGTGAACTACTTTTAGTTTTCTTTGCTAATTTTTGATTCACTAAAAATACACCTAGCATGATTAAACCACTTATAATACTTACTAAAATAGTAATTGGACTCGGTACATTTTTATCTTGTGTTAGAAGTCTTGGCGCATTCTCAATAACAACTTGTATACCTACAAACATGATTATAAATGAAACCAACAATGTAGATATATTTTCTGATTTTAAATGGCCATATGGATGGTTTCTATCAGCTGGTTTAATTGATATTTTCAATCCAATAATCACAGCAATAGAGACAACTATATCTGTCATATTATTTAATGCATCGGCTCTCACGGCAGCTGAATTAAAAACAAATCCTGTAACATATTTTGCTATAGATAATATGATATAAACGACTAAACTTAAATATGCACCTCGTTGTGCAATCTTTAAATTTTCATTTTGAGACATGACCTTTGACCACCTTGAATTCCTTTAGTAATCATAGTATGAATCATAAAAAATATTTTTACAACGTTTTTTAATTTCTATATTTTTTATATAATTAAGCTAATTATTTTTTAGACTTACCTAAAAAATTACCGCTTTTTATAGAATAAATGCTAAAATGCTCTGTAAAATTAACTTAGCTATGCTTAAAAATAACAAAGTAAAAAAAGCCTATAAATGAGCTAACTCATTTATAGACTTTCAAATTATGTATTACATTTTTAGGATTAATCTTTTAATATCCATTTAGATAAGATGAATGTTATAGGTATCGTAATGATTAAACCTGCAAACGGTGCAATTTCTGACGGAAAATGAAACCACTGTACAAAAACATATAATAGTAACGTTTGCATTCCCATATTCACAATTTGTGTCAGTGGAAAACTTATAAATTTACGTAATGTTGGTTTCACTTTATACACAAAATAACAATTTAAATAGTAAGATATGATGAAACTAACTAAAAATCCAGTAATATGACTAATTAAATAATTCACATCTAGTAATTTTAATAATAGTAAATAAACGATGTAATAATTTAATGTGTTCAAGCCACCGACTATTATAAATTTAATAATCTCAATATGCGTTTGAGTTAATTTCATACTTAATCTCCTTCAAGTTTCGCCAAGCTTGAACCATAAGGTACTATTTTCAGCTTAACATTCTGAGGTATATCGTAATACATTTTAAATGATTTTTGTTGCATATTAGAAAATGGCGTTGCCTTATTTAAGATATTTTCAAATGGTAACCTCTCTAACACGACAACATGTTTGTATCGATGTGTATCAAGTTGCTTATTTATCACATCAATGCGTTGAATATTATTAAAATATATCACACTCATTGTAACAATAAAAATAAATACCAACGCTAAAGAAAATCCTTTTAAACCAATCCATATTGACTGACATTGTATTTTATATTGAGAAATTAATAATAATAAGTACAAACACCACAATACATAAATAGTATAAAAATTACCTGCCCCTATTGGGGAAACTAATAATAACGGCAATGTTACCAGTGGTATCGATCCAACTGTATAATAACCTAAATTCCTTATAAATTGTTCTTTAAAAATAAAACGAACTGAAATTACTAACGCTATATAAAACCAACCACATACGAATGTGTTTATCAACGCAACCATTAATGAGCCTTTTAATAGATTAAATTGAAGAAAATCATAAACAAAAAGTTTATAAAAAGGCAATATCGCTATACTTAATATTAGTAGTATCTTCCAATATAATTTTGTAAGAACAAACAACTGATTTTTAATAAGAAAACCAATTGTGATAAATCCAATCATACTTACTATAAAAAATTGATCGGTAAATATATATTCCGGTATTTCTTTTAACAATGTATACCCTATTTTATGTTTTAACCCTATTTTATCTGAGAATCGAAAATAACTATCTCCTCCTCGATAAATGCTGATGTAAATAGGATTGATAAACATTAACATGGCACCAATTAAACTTAACATAAAACCTATAATCAAATAATAATTAAAATCACGATGTCTTATCATAAATACAATATTACCAATAAGCAATATCAATATATTGTAAAGGGTTATATTTTCTACAAAAAATTGCCCTAGCAATGTACAAATCAAGAATAATGCTATCCATTTTATCGATAGCAATTCTATTTTATATATCGTTAATACGACAATAAATAATATAAATATGGAGATTAAAGTGCTTGGCACATATCTAAAAAACCCGTCAAAGTCACCGTATGTTTCTCTGTAAATCACTCTTGGCATCATTAATAATAAAATAAACGATACTACTATATAAAATTTGAAGTGTTGCTGTTGCTGCATTAGAGCTAGTAAATAAACAAGTCCAAATGAAATAATCGCATATAATATGTATCGTAAAATATTAATCTTCATAGCTGTCAGTTCTAATAAATGACATAAATACCTTCCATCCATATATTCAATCATTTCTCTATAGTTGGATGCTTTATTTACAACAGCCCATTTAAAATCATCTGCTGACAGAGGCGTTAATATACTGATTAATAAATAAAATAGAAAAATGAAAATACATCCAACGTATAATTCATTTATTCTAAACTTAGTCATATTGTACATTTCTTGTTGTTCTCCCTACTCCTAATAATTACTGAGATATTTTATTATACTATTATATAATAAAAATTTCATATAGATATTCCTATAACAGTAAAGTTATCTCAAATATAAATACTTATGTTTTGTCTTTTGTTTTAATCTAACCTCTTATAAAATAAAGATAAATAAAACGATGAGGAAGTGTTGATTCATGAAAATAGTCATCGCACCAGATTCTTTTAAGGAAAGTATGTCTGCAAGACAGGCAGCTGAAGCTATACATCAAGGCTTTTCAAAAGTATTACCATCTTCAACTGTTTATGATTTGATTCCCATGGCTGATGGTGGAGAAGGTACTACTGCAGTTTTAATGGAAGCATTAAATGCAAGTAACATTGAAATTGATGTCAAAGATCCCCTTCTCAGAGATATAATTGCACGATACGCATATGCACAACACAACCAAACTGCGATCATTGAAATGGCAGCTGCTTCAGGGTTAGATTTATTATCTACGAATGAGAAAAATCCCATGACAACTAGTTCTTATGGTACTGGACAACTTATCAATCATGCTTTAGAACAAGGCGCTAAAAAAATTATACTTGGTATTGGCGGTAGTGCTACAAATGATGGTGGTGTCGGCATGTTACAAGCATTAGGCGTAAAATTTTTAGATTCAAATCATAATAGTATTGCACCAGGAGGCATTCATTTACTTGATATAGACAATATAGATATTTCACAGTTAAATCCAAAACTTAAAGACATTGAAATTAAAGTAGCTTGTGACGTCACTAACCCTTTACTAGGTGACAATGGTGCTACTGCTATTTATGGTCCTCAAAAAGGCGCAACTGCAAAGATGATACCAAAGTTGGATACCGCATTAAGTCATTATCATGATAAGATAAAATTACAACTAAAAAAAGATGTCAAGGATGTACCTGGTGCAGGTGCAGCTGGTGGTATGGGAACTGCATTATTGACTTTCCTTGATGTAGATTTAACTAAAGGCATTGATGTTGTCTTAGAAGAAACACGTTTTACATCTAGAGTTGAATATGCCGATCTTGTAGTAACTGGTGAAGGAAAAATTGATAATCAAACAATATTAGGTAAAACGCCTATTGGTGTTGCTCAAGCGTCTAAACAAACCAATATTCCAGTTATAGCCATTGGTGGAAGTTTAGGAGAAAACTACGAAGCTGTTTATGATTATGGTATTGATAGTGTCTTTAGTATTATGAATCAACCTAGTGACCTTAAAAATGCTTTAGATAACGGGTATGAACTTTTAACTAAAACAGCTCACAATATAGCCCGTACACTAGTGTTAAATTTGCCATTTAATCAATAAACTAGAATTGCCATTAAAAAATGAGGTGGACAGTATGAAAAGAACTGATAAGTATAAAGATTCTTATCGATATGATGATCAATATCAAAATCATCGCAGACAAAGTGAAGAACGAGATTATAGAAACCAAAGTCAATATAATGATCGACGTGAATATAATGAAAACGAATGTGAACAAAATCCTGAACGCTATTATAACGGTAGAGACTATAGAAGAGAACAAGAGCTACAGGAAGAAAACCAAAAAACACGTAAATCTAAAAAATGGTTAATAGCCATTATCGTTATCCTATTAATTATTGTAGCTATCTTCGTAACCAGAGCCGTATTAAATCATAATAATGATAAAGTTAGTAATGATCCTGACGTATCACAAAACTATAAAAAAGAAGTCGAAAGTCAAAATGATGATATTAATAATAAAGTTGACTCAGCTAAAAATGACATTAAACAAAATAAAGATAGCCAATCACAAATTAACCAATTACAACAAGACATCAATAATTTAAAACAAAAAGAAGAAACAAACGCAGATTCTAAACTGACTAAATTTTATCAAGATCAAATTGATAAACTGAAAAATGCTAACACAGCCCAACAAAATAACGAAAATCAAAGTAAAGTAAACAGTATGTTACAAGATATTAATACTAAATTTGATAGCATTAAATCTAAAATTGAAGAATTAATTAATGGCTCTAGCTCAAACGGTCAATAAATATAATGTAGTAATAATTTAAAATCAACATAAACAGGCTTGTATTTCCTAATTTTTATAGGTATATACAAGCCTGTTAGTTATTAGTTTTATATTGACTGTAAGCATTAAAAGCAAAATTTACCCTTTATACATAATATTGATGCCATAAAAAATGAAATAACTACATACAAATATGTGTAAAACATATATAATTTGTTCTATAAATTCTTAAAAAGGAGAACGCTTATGCAAAATTCAAGTGCCAAGCACTTTCCATTCATATTAATTATCATTTTTGGGGTGATGACGACTTTTGGTCCCTTATCTATTGATATGTATTCACCATCATTGCCAAACGTTCAACATGACTTTGGCTCAACAACTTCAGAAATTCAATTAACTACATCGTTTGCGATGATCGGCTTAGCACTTGGCCAATTCTTCTTTGGCCCGTTATCCGATGCTTTTGGTCGCAAGAAAGTCGCATTAACCATTTTAGTTATATATTTACTTGCATCTTTAATTGCTGTTTTTACAACTAATCTATATTTCTTTTTATTCTTAAGATTAATTCAAGGATTAATGGCAGGCGGTTCTATAGTTATAGCTAAAGCTTCAGTTGGAGATAAATTTAGTGGTGACGAGATGGCTAAAATGTTAACTTCACTTATGGTAGTTAACGGAATTATTACAATTATAGCACCACTACTTGGCGGTTTTGCTTTAACGATATCTACTTGGAGAAGTATCTTTATCATCTTAACTATTATTACACTTATCGTCATTATTGGTGTATTTATGAAGATGCCACCATCAAATAAAGCCGAACAGACTACATCAAACTATTCACGAATATTTAAAGACTTTGGTGCATTATTAAAAAAACCATCTTTTGTTATTCCAATGTTGTTACAAGGTTTAACTTATGTCATGTTATTTAGTTATGCATCTGCATCACCATTTATTGCACAAAAAGTTTATAATTTAACCCCTCAACAATTTAGTATTATTTTAGCCGTTAACGGTATAGGGTTAATTTTAGTAAGTCAAGTCGTAGCATTATTAGTAGAAAAATTAAGCCGATATACTTTACTTATTTACTTAACTGTCATTCAAATTATAGGTGTAATATTGATTATTATTACATTATCTATGCACTTACCTATTTGGTTACTTATCATAGCATTTTTCTTAAATATAAGCCCTGTAACGTCTATTGGACCTTTAGGTTTTGCATTAGCTATGGAAGAAAGAACTGGAGGTAGCGGTAATGCCTCAAGTTTATTAGGATTATTCCAATTTATTCTTGGTGGTGTTATTTCTCCTTTAGTTGGACTAAATGGCGAATTTGATCCGACACCATATTTAGTTATTATTTCAATCACAGCAATCTTGTTAGTGTTATTACAATTCATTTATTTCAAACTCAATCCAACAAAATACCGTTCTTAAACTAAAAACGCAAATGTAAGGCGTTAGTCAGATTTAATATCTGTTCTATGCCAATCACTTGCGTTTTTTTATTATTTATTTTGCTCTATTGGTAACCAAAGTTCAGTTACATAGTTATCGTCTTGAGTATCACCATTAGGATACAATTCGAAAAATGGCTCCTGTTTTAATTGAATATGTTCCTTAGGCAATAACTCATTATGAATGTGACGCATCGCATGTCTAATAGAATAAGGAACTTTACCTACTGCATTAACAACAAGATAGTCATTATCCTCCAACTGGTACGTTTCTAATCCATCATTAGGTGTTTTGTCACTAGGAACACCAATCATATAATTCATTTTTCCATCTTGCTGTGGTATACATAGACCAACTAAGCCTTCAAATGATTCATCACTTTTCTCTGACAATCTGCGATCTAAACCTATTGTTGTCACATCTTACCAAAAGTCTGGGATATTACTTTGTGCATGTCCCCCACTCTTAAATTGGCGTTTTACACCAATAAGATTAATAGCTTCCATACTTTTTATTTGATAATTCATTTTTGACTCCCCTTAAAAAATTCTGCTTTCTACTATTTATAACCTTTCTGATTCTGAAATAACATTAAAACGAATATTTCCAAACAAATAATTATCCAAAATATAAAGACTCAGTATATAATATTGAATACTATATAAACGTATAACAGCTTAAGGAGATTACCTATGAACAAAACAATTCTACCTGTTAAACCCATTAGCCAATTGTTTCCTATCCCTATGGTCATGGGATGTGAAGGCGTATCAGCTTCAATGATGTTTCAATATAATCAACAGCCTATTAAAGTAACTGACATAATGAAAAATTGGCCAACACACCCTAATAATCCTTATAAAGGTTATGTAGGCAATCATTTGCTAGTTAAATTTGGCTACCATCAAACCATTTTTCCAGAGGCTTTTGTCCCATTTTTACAAAAATATAATTCAAATGTCATTAACGGTACAGGTGCAAGTTTAGCTGAATTGGAAAAAATTATTGACCAACGACAACCAGTAGTCATGTACCATACGAGTTTAGGCGCTAAGCCAATGCGTCGTAGTTTTAAATTTGATGGTTATAAAATTCGACTTGTATCAAATATTCATGTCACACTTCTTATTGGCTATGATAAAGAAAATTATTACTACATCGATCCACTTTGGAGTCATATCAGTAAAGGAATTGTATTCCCTGCTATTATTCCAAATAGTAAACAAATCATTAAAATCAAAAAATCAAAAATGGAACGAAGTTTTAATGCGCCAGGTCGTATGTGTCTATATATTAAACCTAACAACTAAATCTCCTTAATTCATACCGTCATCATATTTTCATATAAATAGATTGACGTTTTTTTAAATGATAAAGTCAACCAATGTATGATTTATTTCCTGAGAAATATCATCTGTACGCCATTGACGCGGATAACCTAAACAAGGACAAATATAATTTATGTTGTTTTCAATTAAATTTTTTCTAAAGTGAACATGCCCCATGATACTGTACTGAATATTATTTTGTTGATAAATATGGTTAAAATCACTTGTTCCAATATATGCATTAAAGAAATCAAAAATGCGATGAGGCGTTGGAACGACAAAGGCTGGATGTGTAACGATATGGGTAACTAAAATAACTTGTCGATGACCTGTTGCTGCTATATCCTTTTCAACTTGATTAGCAGCTTGTAATGAACGCTCTCTATCATCTAGATTACAATCTATTCTTATTTTATCTTGCCATGTTGCACCATAATGTTTTCCCTTTTGTAATTTTTCCTTTGAAAATTTTGTATCGGCAAAGGAATAATCGTACCATCCTATGTGACCAACAATTGCCCAATTTTCATTAATCATATAAGGGCGCTCGATTAAACAATCTTCTTGTTGTTTAAATATTTCAAAAATCTCTTTAGAACTTTTGTCTATACTATCCGACCATAAATCATGATTACCTGGTACAAATAACACAGGTATTTCAAGTTTATTTTTCAAATCTTTAATAAATTGGATAGATTGACGATAATCATTTGAAATATCACCTGCAATAATAAGCAATTCGATTTCTCTCTTCATTATTACATCTACTAATGTTTCAAAATAATATTGTGAATTTAGTCTTGGGTTTCGATCAATATGTAAATCAGAAATAGCCCCTATTTTCATTTTAGATTCCTTCTTCATATATTTTTCATTGCTATTCATTATTACACATCCCTGTTTATATTTAAAATAACAATGTTTGGAACTTAATTTCACAAATCATTTCAAAAATGATCGACTTATCATTATAATAGTTATGTTTTCCGTAATTAATAACTAATGGTACTACCCCTGATTTACAGAATAATGTGATTTTTCAAAAAATATAAGTAATAATTATCATACAAAGCTTAATAAATGTATTTACTTATATTTTAAAAATTAATTGCTTTATTCCAAATAGTTCTATAGTATTAATTTTAAGAAAACGCTCTCATAAATTGTTTATTTTGCTTTCCTGAGGAGGAAAATTATGGCAAGACAACTACATAGAGAGTTGAATAATAGACATATCCAATTAATTGCAATTGGGGGAGCAATTGGTACTGGACTATTCTTAGGTTCTGGACAAACCATTGCATTGACCGGACCTTCACTATTATTCACATATATGATTATTGGAATGATACTTTTTGCATTTATGCGTGCTTTAGGGGAATTATTATTAAGTGGTACACACTTTAATTCTTTTGTAGATATAGCTAATGAATATATAGGTCCTTTTGGTGGTTTCGTCATTGGTTGGACCTACTGGATTTGTTGGATCGTTTCAAGTATGTCTGACTTAACAGCAATGGGGCAATATTTTGCATTTTGGTATCCACAAGTACCCCATTGGTTAACCGTGTTATTCATTGTTTTAATCTTGATTTCATTTAATTTATTAGGTGCTAGATTATTTGGTGAACTAGAATTTTGGTTCTCTATTATCAAAGTTGTAACTATTGTAGCCATGGTAATTGTAGGTTTAGTATTAATCTTCTTTTCTTTCAAGACACACTACGGGCATGCGTCTTTTACTAACCTAGTTAAACATGGTGGTATGTTCCCGCATGGTATATTTGGGTTCTTAATGTCATTCCAAATTGCTGTCTATTCATTTATTGGTATTGAGTTGATTGGGGTTACAGCTGGGGAAACTAAAGATCCTCAAAAAACGATTCCAAAAGCTATCAATAATGTACCTATTCGAATTTTACTATTCTATATTGGCGGTCTACTTGTCATTATGTCTGTCATTCCATGGAATGGTATTGATCCAGATAGCAGTCCATTCGTGAAGTTATTTACATTGATTGGTATCCCGTTTGCTGCCGGTATTGTTAACTTTGTAGTTTTAACTGCAGCAGCTTCTGCAACGAATAGTGGTATTTATTCAAATAGCCGTATTCTATTTGGTTTATCTAAACAAGGCTTAGGACCGAAAGTGCTAAGTAAAACAAATTCAAATGGTGTTCCATATTTATCTATGTTTGTATCATCATTTACTTTATTAGTTGCAGCATTACTTAACTTCATCTTTCCAGATGCCATTCAATTATTTATATATGTCACTACACTATCAACAGTATTATTCTTAGTAGTATGGGCAATGATTATTGTTTCTTATATTATTTACGTTAAAAAGAATCCTCAAGAACATAAAAATAATAAATTTAAATTGTTCGGTGGACAAGCAACTGCCTATGTCGTATTAGCATTCTTTGCATTCGTATTTATATTATTATTCTTTAGTGATGATACTAGAGCGGCTATTTTTATTTCACCATTCTGGTTTATCTTCTTATACTTTTATTATAAAAAGTACAAAAATAATGCTAAAGAATTAGCTGAGAAGCAAAAATTAGCTGATAAAGAACATACTGAAAACCTATAATCTTAACAATGATAAAGAGTTAGCAAAGTTTATTTTGCTAACTCTATTTTTTTATAACTTTGAAATTTACAAATTTTAAATGGTCTATTTCATGTTAAAATAATACTTATTATTGATATAAGGAGATTAAGATGGAATTACTTGAAGCATTTTTAATATTTATATTTGCTGTTATATTAAGTGCAATAATTAATAATCGTTTTCCTAAAATTCCCACAGCGTTTATTCAGATTGCACTAGGTGTAGCCATTTTCACCTTGCCTATTCCTATTCATTTTGACTTTGATTCTGAAGTGTTTATGATGGCTGTCATTGCACCATTATTATTTGTAGAAGGTACTCATATCAAAAGATCAAAATTAATGGAATATAGAACACCTATCATATTGATGGCAATGGCATTAGTATTCACAACAGTTATCGGTGTCGGTTATTTTATACATTGGATTTGGCCCGAGTTACCAATGCCAGCCGCATTTGCAATTGCAGCAATACTTTGTCCAACTGATGCTGTAGCCGTATCTGCTATAACTAAAGGGAAGATTTTACCTAAGGGATCAATATCTATTTTAGAAGGAGAATCTTTACTTAACGATGCTGCTGGTATCATTTCTTTTAAAATTGCTGTTACTGCCCTTGTTACTGGTATGTTCTCAGCAGTCAGTGCAATTGAACAATTTATAGTATCAACTGTTATAGGAATATTAGTTGGTGTCATTCTTGGTATATTAGTAGTGCAGTTACGTGTCTTTTTAACTGCAAATAAAGGGTTTAAAGATAATAATACTCTCACTTTTATTCAGTTACTTACACCATTTGTTATATATTTTATTGCCGAAGAATTACATGCATCTGGTATCATTGCGGTTGTGTTTGCCGGCTTAGTACACGGTTTAGAACGTGATAGATTACTTCGTGCTCAAACAGAATTACAAATTAACTACTCTCAAATTTGGAATACGCTAAGCTATGCATTAAACGGCTTTGTATTTGTCGTTTTAGGATTTATAGTACCTGAAGTGGTTATAGAAATTATCAAAGTTGAACCTGATAATCTTAAATTTTTAATCGGTATTATCTTGCTTATTTCATTAGCTATTTATAGTTTCCGTTTTATATGGGTCTTCTTATGGTATAAAGATTTTTATTATCCTAAAAATATACAACGTTATATTGAAGATGAGGAATTAGGAGAAGAAAAGCCACCAAATCGAATACTTTATTCATTTATCATGACTATGTGTGGCATTCATGGGACGATTTCTGTATCAATGGCTTTAACCTTACCTACAATGATGAGTCATCATCAAAATTTTGCGTATAGAAATGATTTATTATTTATCGCATCATTAATGGTTTTAATTAGCCTTATACTAGCTCAAGTCGTCTTACCTCTCATAACAAAATCAGAAAGTAAAGATACTAAAGAACTTCATAGATTAACTAAAATAGCAGAAGAAGAAGAAACAGCAACCTTAGAACGTCTTATTAATAAAGGGAAAATTACATCTCAAGAATTATCTAATTACAGAAATATTGTGGAGTTGAGTAAATCCTATAAAGAAGCATCGTTTATCACAAAATTCTCACGTTTCTTTAACATGATTTATTTAAGATTCAAAGCCAGAAAGAATTATAGAAAACACGCTGCACATAGCCTTTCATCAGAAGTGCAAAATAAAAATAAAGATAAAGTTAACACAACTCATCAAGAGAAAATATCAGTTGCACAAAATAATGAAAGACACAAACCTTCAAGAGATCAAATTGAAGAAAGACGTACTGAGATGTTGAAATCATATAAAAATGAATTAAAAAGCGTACAAAAAATTATGCGTGTGGTGAATCATCAAATAACACATAGATTACACAAAGAACAAAACAGTTCAAATGTGCTTGAAACATCACTTGTTGTGAACCAATATTATAATTTGATACGTACATTACGTAAAAGACAAAGTACCACTCAAAGTAGAAATAATAATGCAATAACTAATTTTTCTTCAGAAACACAATTATCTTTACGTTTACACGCAATTTATACTGAAAGAAAATTTTTAGATGAATTAATTAAACAACAAAAAGTCATATCAGAAATAGCTAAACAACTAAGAGAAAATATTAACTACAATGAAATTATTATTGCTGAAGAATCATAAATAAAAAAACCACAATGACTGTTTATTCACTTATCTGAATATCAGTCATTGTGGTTTTTTAATTATTTTTTAAGTTTAAATGGAATTGTACAGAGGATAACGTTTTTCTGATAAATCAAATGCATTTTTAAACGTAAGCTTGTTTGGTTGTGTAATAGATGATGCCATGGTTTCTTAGGTATAAATTCTGGTACAACAACCGTAATTAAATAGTTTTGATTTTCTGCTTTACGGTGAATTTTATCGATAAATCTAGAAATCGGTCGTATTATACTTCTGTATTCCGAATGTAATATAATAAGTCGTACATCTGGATAGTGTTGTTTCCATTTTTCTTGAAATGCTTTTTCATCCTCATCACCAAATGATACATGCACTGCAATCACATCATTATTAGCTAACATTTGAGCGTAATAAATAGATTTGTCTACTACAGTCGTAATACTCATAATAGGCACAATGGCTAAACTTCGATCTACAACTGGTACATCGTATACATCTTTATCTGACCGCAATTGTTCAGCGACATTACGATAATGCATTTTAATTCTTACAAAGATTGATACAAAGAATGGTAAGAACAATAATATTGGCCAAACATGTGTAAATTTAGTAATTAAAAATATCATAAATACAACAAATGTAATTGTTCCACCTAGTGTATTGACTGCTAGTTTCGCTTGCCAACCTTTTGGTCTCTCTCTAAACCATTTTAATACCATACCAAATTGTGCCAGTGTAAATGGAATAAATACACCTACTGCATACAATGGAATTAGATTTTCAGTTTTACCTTTGAATAGAATAATTAATATAATGGCAAAAATTCCTAATACTAAAATTGAGTTAGAATAACCTAATCGGTCGCCTCTAACTGTAAACATTCTAGGCATATACTTGTCTTTTGACATAGACGCAGCTAACATTGGAAATGCAGTAAAACCTGTATTAGCAGCCAATACTAAAATCATTACAGTTGTTGCTTGTACAAAATAAAAGGCCCCATTATCACCAAAAATTTGTGACGCTAATTGTGAAAGTACTGTCGTTTCAGTTTGTGGCATAACACCATAAACATAAGCTAATCCTACGATACCAACTAAAAGGAATGCTAAAATACTTCCCATTGTTACTAATGTTTTGACAGCGTTTTTAGCAGCTGGATCTTTAAAATTTGTAACAGCATTTGAAATAGCCTCTACCCCTGTTAAAGAAGAAGCCCCTGAAGAAAATGCTTTTAATAGTAAAAAGAGTGTTACGCCATGTACTGATGTTCCAATTGATGATTGCATATGTGGTTGTATATCACCATTAGCAACACGCCATGTTCCTATCACTATTAACACAACTAATCCTATGATAAATAGATAAACTGGGTAAGATAATAAAGTCGCTGATTCAGTTAACCCTCTTAAATTCAATATCAAAATAAATAAAACTAGTAGACAAGCTATTAATACCTTATGATGATATAAACCTGGAAATGCAGCTAAAAATGCATCGGCTCCAGAAGAAATACTTACAGCTACGGTTAAAATATAGTCAACCAGTAACGACCCTCCAGCAAGGAGTCCCCACTTCTCGCCTAAATTGGTTTTAGACACCATATATGCGCCGCCACCTTTAGGGTATGCATATATAATTTGTCTATACGATAATATAAGTGCTGCTAATAAAATCAATACGCCAGCAGCAATCGGTAATGTATACCATGAAGCGACTGCTCCAACGACCGATAACGTAATTAGTATTTGCTCAGGCCCGTATGCAACAGAAGATAAGGCATCTGATGATAATATCGCTAGTGCTTTGAATTTAGTAATCTTTTCATTTTTTAAGTCCCTATTCTTTTTGGGACGCCCAATTAAAAGTTTTTTAAATTGATTAAACATAACTCCAATACCTCTTTGTATGTTGATGGATAAACTATACTCCCATCGTAATCAATTGTATAGATTCTTCCTTAAGATTTTTAAGGTTTATATACCATTTAATTGTTGTATTACACTTTTTATTGATGTGTATTTTAATGATTTATCATTTTTATTGCAAGTACTTTAACTCGCTAAAATATTTCTAAACCTGCTATAATAAATTACACTTAATAAAACTTTATGCAATATAATTTAAAAAGGGAACTCTAACTATGAAAAAAAGGCCATTTATTATCACTCTCATATTTACGATAGTCATACTTATCATCGTTATTATTACGAAACATTTTTTAGCTTATAATAAAAGTGAAACATTACTAACGAAATCGTCGCAAAACTTTATTGATACAATTGTACACTCAGACATGAAAGCTGGAGATATTCCAGGTGTTTCAATTTTAATAGTCAAAGATAATAAAGTCTTTTTAAATAAAGGATTTGGCTATGCAAACGTTGAAAAGAAAATAAAAGCAAAACCAACAACTAAATATGAAATTGCTTCCAATACAAAAGCTTTTACAGGGTATGCCATATTAGATTTAGCACATAAAGGAAAGCTTCATCTCAACGATAAGGTATCCAAGTATATACCTGGATTCTATATGACATATAATGATAAAAAATATGATATCACTATCAAGCAACTTCTGGGGCAAAAGAGCGGCATTCCTTCGAATATTACTAGCGAGGATCAAACCGAGCAATATGGTGATTCAATCAACAATTTAGTTAACAGTATTAAAGGAAAAGAATTAAATCATAAACCAGGAGATACATTTGAATATTCAAATATGAATTACGATGTATTAGGGTTAGTTATACAAAATGTTTCTAAGGAATCTTATCAAAACTATATTAAAGAGAATATTTTAAAGCCGCTTCATATGAAACAAACATCATTTAAAACGACAAACACAAAGCATAAAAATGAAACAGTTGGCTATGAACAAGCCAGTGGCGTTATTAAACAAAGTGCTCCATCGTTCAATATTGGGGATACACCTTCAGCTTATTTAATGTCTAACACTAGAGATTTAGAACATTGGGTTAAAATGCAATTATCACCTTCTAACAAAACAAAACGTATTGTTAATCAATCACATCAAACTATCAATGAATCAATAGGTGAAGATAATGCAAATGGTTATGCTGCAGGTTGGTTTACCAATTCAAATAATAATTATGTATATCATATTGGGACACTAGATAACTATTCCTCAATTATATTACTCAATCCTAAGAAGTCGTACGGTATCGTGATTTTAGCAAATTTGAAATCTACCAAAGTCTCACAACTAGCAGATCACTTAAATGCACAAGTCATGAACCATAAACATTATACGACTATTGAAACTAAGATAGAACAAGCGTACGACATAAATATTGTTATTACTATTTTATCGGCAGTAGTTATTTTAATTAGCTTATATTTTATTTTTAAACGTTTATTTGCTATCAAAAATGGCTTATATAAAGTTCAAAGAAGTAAAGCTTCTCTCTATGCCTTTATAGCATTAATGTTGGTATTCGTATTAATCAGTGTAGCTATTTATTTAATTCCTTATTTTGTATTAGGAAATAATAGTTGGTCATTTGTGATGACTTGGTTACCTTCCCACGCTAAATATGCACTATTTAGCTTTTACAGTTGTGTTATCTCAATAACTATTTTACTTATTATTATTATCTTAAGTAAAAATTCCTATAACTAAGTGACACACTTACGTTCAAATAGTTAACAGTTACGAATAATTTGATAAAATGCCTTCTTATTTCTGTTATATTAAACATAAAATATTTATGTTATTTCAAAAAGCTCATATCTTTACACGAAAGCTATATTTTATAAAGAGGAAGTCAGTTATGGCCAAACGTATATCAATATTATTAGTTGTAGTTTTATTTTTAACAGGTTGTGATTATTCAAAATCTGACAATCGTACTGGTGTTTTTTATAATACATTCGTCCAACCTATGGATAAATTATTGCATTTATTAGGTAGATTATTTAACGACAACTATGGATTAGCTATCATAACAATAGTACTCATTGTACGTTTTATTCTATTACCATTTATGCTTATTCAAGTTAAAAATATGCATATCATGCGAGAAAAAACAAAAGTAGTTCAACCACAAATAGATAAAATTAGAGAAAAAATTAAAAATGCATCTTCTCAAGAAGAGCGTAATGCAGCTAATCAATTATTAATGAAAAAGTATAAACAATATGGCATTAATCCATTTAAAAATGTTGTTGGTTGTTTACCAATCGTGATACAAATTCCTATATTAATGGGACTATATATGAGTTTGAAATATCCAAGTAGTGATGGTATTACTAAATATCCTCATTTTTTATGGTTTAATTTAACAGAACCTAATATTGTAATGACTTTGATTGCTGCTTTAATGTATTTTATTCAGCCATTAGTGAATTCAATTCATTATCCTAAAAAAGAACGCAAAACCTATTATGTCATGATGGTGTTATTTCCTATATTTATTACATATGCATCTTTAACATCTGCATCTGCTTTAGGCCTATATTGGTCTATAAGTGCTGCATTTTTAATTATTCAAATGCATTTTGCACATCGTCATTATTCAAAAGTAGGACAATTAGAAGCTGAACAACTTAGAAAGTCATTAAACACTAAAAATGATAGTCATTAAATAACTAATCAAAAAATAAAAGCGACTTAATGTCACCTATATAAAAGGTAACGTTAAGTCGCTTATTTTAAATGACTATTTGATAGGATTCATACCATCTTTCCAAGTTGAATAAATTAATTTACCACCTTGGGCTTTGAATTTATCATTTGTGATACCACGTTCAAATGGTTGTGCAGGTTGAATATCAATTTCAGGATCAACATTTAATTGTTGTTTATACCATTCCGCAAAGTCAGAACCTTTAACTGGTTCATCATCGGCAACGTTATAAATACCATTATCAAAGTTTAACGCTTGAATTGATGTTTCAACTGCATCATCAAGATGAACAAATGAAGTAACGCCATCTGATAATGTTACTTTGCATCGATAAATTGATTATAAATCATACCGTCTTTTCCATACCAAGTACCTGGTCCGTATAACCAACCAAATCTTAATACGACATATTCGTCCATGCGAGATGTTTCTTCTTCAAGACCAACAACACCATCAACAGTAACTTTTCGATCACCTGTGGAATCTAAATCTAATGGTGTTTCTTCAGTGGCAAGACCTTCACCTGCTTCATATACGAAACCTATACTTTGTGCAATGACTTTTTTCACATCATATTTTTGAGCAGCATCGATTAAATTTTTTGATCCTTCAACACGTACTTTAGTATTGGCAGACATATCAACATTTTTTAAATCTGTTATTTGATTGATAATGATTTCTGGACGGAAATCTGCAATAGCACTATCAATTGTATCGTATTTTAGAATATCTCCAATATATGCTTTTACATTAGATGATTCTAATTTTTGTTACCATTTTCAGATGTAGTAAACCCAGCTACATCATGTCCTTCTTCGATTAATCTTTTAGTTAATCTTGTTCCGATTAAACCTGTCGCTCCAGTTACAAAAATTTTATTCATAATCTCACCTTTTCTTTATTTGTCTATTGGGGGATATTTTTACTTGTTAGATGAGTGTACAAAATCTATCGTATTCATCCAAATAATATGCCCAAGTAATTCTGATAATCTTTCTTCTTTAGGTAAATCTTCTACTTTTGGTGTTAATGATAATTTAGGTAGTAAGTATTCATGGAATGCTATATTAACTATTATTCCAAAAATAGAACCATTTAAAGCTTTCACTTGTGGACACTTCTCAGCAACTAATGCGTAGCTCATTGCATTTACAATAGAGAAGCCATAATGCACACCCATAATTGTTAAAGGTATGTCATTTCCATTGTAGTGATAAGTGGCATTTTTAATATTTTCGGGTAAGCCAAGTTGATTCAACAATGTCATTGGTGGCGGTTCTTCATCACGTTCTGGTGTTCTAGGTGGCATTAATGCTTCCCAGCCCATTTTGACAGCTCCACCTAAGAAACCACCAACAATACCAGTTATTAACACATTTTTATATGAAATATTCATATATGCATCTCCTTAATTCAACATTTTATTTTATTTACCCTATCATGTTATTTTAAGTCATTCATCATTAATTATTTCAATAATTGATATATTTACTATTGATTCAAATCCTAAAAAATAAGCTTATAAGCAGAAATTTCTATTCGCTTATAAGCTTAATATATACTTCGTCTATTGTGCGTCTAATTTATTTTCTTTAGCATGAATAAGATTAGCAACAAATTGATTTACTGGTGCATCAATCCCGTTCTCAACACCTAATTTAGCTACAGCACCATTAATATAATCTATTTCTGTTTTGCGATGATTATTAATTAAATCTTGATACATGGATGGGTAATGAGGACCAACTTTGTCATTGATATCGAGTAGATATTCGAATATTTCATCTAGATTTAAATGGACATTATCAATAGTTGCCACATGAACAATTTCCTGGGTAATTTTATAAATAAGATTTTTCGCATCGTTACTTTCATTTAATGTACCCATATTACATTCTAAAATAGTACATAATGCATTCGCTGTTCCATTGACACAAATTTTCTTCCAAATAGACTGATGCAAATCTTCACTTAACACACCATTTAAACCAGCTTGATTTAATATTTCAACAACGGTTTGAGCGTTATCCATCCCTTCTGGCACAAGTCCACCTACTTCAACTGGGCCACTTCCTAACAAGTGGGTACAACCTGGACTTTCTATTCCTGCTGTCCAAGTCGTTACACCTCTTACAATTTGCGACGTTTCAATATATTGTTCAATTAAACGTTCATGTTTCAAACCATTCATTGTACAAACAACAATGGACGTTTCACTTAAATGTGGTTTGATATAATCTAGGACATCTTTTAATTGCATAGATTTTGGAAATAAAAATACTATATCATAAACATCATTATTAGGTATGTCTTCATGACTATACATTGGTATGTCTAAATGACAACGTTCTCCATTTATATCAATATGCAAGCCATTGGTTTGAATCGCTTTAACATGAGTCATCCAACTATCAATTAATGTCACATCAAAACCTTGTTGAAATAGTTTAGCACCAAATCCACATCCTAAAGCACCTGAACCTGCAATAGCAATCTTCATTCAAATCCCTCATTCCATGATAAAGTTAAATTTAAAATACTATTTAATTGGTATAACGTCAACGTAAATAGTATAATCTTCATAATTTTCTAACATTAATGAGTATAAATAAAGATCGAGACATGCTTTTATTGTCTCGACCTTAATAATAACGTTGATTCTATTCTTATAAATTTGTTTGTTTCTTAGGTACTAATAATAAAATGGCGAAGAATGCAATTAGTGCGATGACCGCATTTAAGACAACGCCCATAAAGCCACCTAATGCCATATTCATTTGCGATGCAAAAGCACCATATATTGTTCCTGAAATAGCTACGCCAAATGCATTACCTAAAGAAGAAGCCATTTTATAAACACCTGAAGCAACACCCACTTTATCATCAGGAGCTTGTGCAACAGCTGTATCAGTTGATGGTGTCGCATAAATACCAAGTCCTGTACCAAATAATAAATAACCGATAACACTTGAAGTAATGTACCAAGGTTCTGGTAAGAAAGTTAAAGATAGTAAAACTAATCCAATAGCAGTTATACCACTTCCCATTAATAATGGTCGTTTAGGTCCTAATGCTTGAAGAATCTTCTCACCTACACGAATCATAATTAATACAGCAATTAAATATGTAAGTGAAATCATACCAGTTTGTGATTCATTAAAATGAAGTTGTTGCTGATAATAAGTATTGACTACGATTAACGTACCACCTGCAACACCATTCAACATAAAGTTAGAAACAGTTGCACCACTATATCCTTTATTAGCAAATAAACTAAAGTCTACTAAAGGATATTTAATTTTATTTTCATACATAATAAAGCCTATCAGTGAAACAAAAAATACAACGATTAAACTAATAATAATTGGAGAAAATAATCCTAATTTAGAAGATTGCGTAATAATAACATTAATACTTAACATACAAACGATTAGTATCATCAAGCCAACTATATCGAATTTCTTTGTCTCGCCATTTTTAGTAATAATTGGTTCTGCTTTTGTTTCAGGTGTATGTTTAATTAAATACATAGACAACAATGTTAAAACAATTGATACGATGAAAATGGTTCTCCAACCAAAATGTGTAGACATTAAGCCGCCAAATAGGGTACAAATACCACTACCACCCCATGATCCAATTGACCAATAACTTAATGCTCTTTGTCGTGCAGTTCCAATATAATATTCATTAATGATGGCTAATGTAGCAGGCATAATACATGCTGCTGATAACCCTTGGAATATTCTACCTGCAATTAAAAAAGGTACTAACGGGGTAATAATGATTAATAAAGATCCAATGATATTTAATATTAATCCTATGTATGTCACTTTTACGCGACCAAACTTATCTGCAAAGTCGCCAGCACCTACAATGAATAGTCCTGACATTAAAGCTGTTAAACTAACAGCAATATTAATTGTGCCAATATCACTTTTAAACGATGTTTGTAACGGTACCACTAAATTCACTAGTGATTGAGCGAATAACCAGAAAGTAATTACCCCTAAAATAATACCTAGAAGAAGTCTATTGTCTCCTTCAAACTCCTTTGAAGTTTTGTTCATAAAATATTAATTCCTCCTACAAAACACTTTCCAAATTTTACTTACTCATTTTAAATCGATTTATGTTAATGTTTTAAATTAAAAAACAACTACTTTCCCTTTTCTATTTCTCTATTTGCTTGATTATTTTTAAATCGATTTTATTAGTTTTTTACTATACCCTTTAATTTCTTTTAATATTTAGAATATTTGTATATATGAATACATATTTTACACCAATTACTTTTATTTTTCCATTACATCTTGAAGTATATATTTTTTAGTATTATCTTTAAAATAGGTAAGCGCTTACTATATAATAATAAAAGAATTTGTCGAAACTTACTAAAAAATAAAAGGATAAATTTTTTGAAATTTGTCACGAAAATGACGAATTCAATATACAAATTAATATGAATTATATTGTATAATTGCTGGTGAATTACTTCACAAAAGATTCGTTTGAACTTTACAATTGATTTTTTTATTTTTTAAAACTAAATAACTTTAACTTTTAGTTTACGTTTTAAATTAGTAAGTGAATCCTATTTTTGACAAATCCAAACGTTCTTACCAACTCATTATATACAAATAGAACAGGAGGAATGTATGTTATGGCTAACTCATCTTCTACAAAAGAAAGAGTTCAACATACATCTGGAAGAGTGTACAATTTCTTCCAACAAGCTTTAACAATTGCAGTTATTTTGTTTATCTCTAAGATTATTGAAGCATTCATGCCTATCCCAATGCCCGCTTCAGTAATAGGTTTAGTTTTATTATTTATCGCTTTATGTACTGGAATTGTTAAATTAGAACAAGTCGAAACAGTAGGAACTACTTTAACTAATAATATTAGTTTTTTATTCGTTCCAGCCGGCGTTTCAGTAATCAATTCATTACCTGTATTAAGTCAAAGTCCGATATTGATTATTTTATTAATCATATTATCTACAATCTTTTTATTAATTTGTACTGGTTTCGCTTCTCAATTATTAGTGACAAAATCATTGTTCCCTAGTAAAGAGAAAAATGAAGAAACTAGTCGTATAGGAGGTTAATCATGTTAGAACATTTAGGTATTAATACTCCATATTTTGGTATTTTAGTTTCCCTTATTCCATTTGTAATTGCAACGTATTTTTATAAAAAAACGAATGGATTTTTCTTACTTGCACCTTTATTCGTTAGTATGGTTGTAGGTATTGCATTCTTAAAATTAACAGGAATTAGTTATGCAAACTATAAAATAGGTGGAGATATTATTAATTTCTTCTTAGAACCAGCTACGATTAGTTTTGCAATTCCTTTATATAAAAAACGTGACGTATTAAAAAAATATTGGTTACAAATATTTGGTGGTATTGCTTTAGGTACTATCGTTGCACTTATTTTAATCTATCTAGTTGCAACTTTATTCCAATTCAGTAATCAAATTGTTGCTTCAATGTTACCTCAAGCTGCAACAACAGCAATCGCTTTACCTGTATCAGAAGGTATCGGTGGTATGAAAGAACTTACATCATTAGCAGTTATTTTAAATGCTGTAGTTATTTCTGCATTAGGTACTAAAATTGTAAGATGGTTCAAAATTTCAAACCCAATTGCACGTGGTCTTGCTTTAGGTACTAGTGGTCACACATTAGGTGTAGCTGCTGCTAAAGAATTGGGAGAAACAGAAGAATCTATGGGTAGTATTGCAGTTGTTATTGTAGGTGTTATTGTAGTAGCAATCGTACCTATTTTAGCGCCAATATTATTATAGGTTAAACGTAGTAAGTTAAAATTAATAGAACAAGGTCAGGGCTATGAAAGTAGTCCTGACCTTGTTTTATATTTATTTAATTTGTTGTGGTTGGTGTTCAAATTTCTTTTTGTTTTTACGTGTTGGATCTAATCGTTTTTCTAAGAAACGTAATCCCAAATCAATTAAAATAGCAATTAAAGCAATTGGTATCGCTCCTGCTAAAATAAAAGTTGTACCGTCTGTTGAGTTAGTTCCACGAATGATAATATCACCAAGTGTTGGTGCACCAATGAATGATCCAATAGCAACAATTCCGATTGCAACTACTAGAGCAATACGAATACCACCGATAATTACTGATAAAGATAATGGTAACTCAATCATTCGTAATACTTGGTTTCTAGTCATTCCCATACCTTTACCCGCATCTTTAATATTTTCATCTACATCTACAATGCCTGTATAAGTATTTTTAATAATTGGTAGTAGCGAATATAAGAATACTGTTACAACAACAGTTGTTGGACCTAATCCCATAGCTAACATCAAAATCGCAAGCATTGCTATGGCTGGTACAGTCTGAATAATATTAGCGATTGTTATTATAGGCCACGCTAGTTTCTTATATCGAGCTATGACAATGCCTAATGGAATCCCTATAATACAAGCAAATAGTACACCGTAAACAGACATTAATAAATGTTTAAAGAATAATTCCATAAGGTAGCCAAAGTTCAATGAATAATATTCAATAATAGATTGGAATAAATTACCTTTCATAATTATTGACCACCTTTCTTACTATTTTTGTCATCATCAAAATAGTTATGTTTTTTCAAGTATTCTTCTGCAATAATTGCAGGTTCTTTCCCTTTACCGTCAGCTTCATAATTTAACTTTTGCATTTCTTTAGTTGAAACTTTGCCTTCTAACTTTTTCAAGGCTGTATCAATTTTTGGATTATCTTTAATTACTTTTTCTGTAGCCAATGGACTACCATCATATGGTGGGAAGAATTTACGATCATCTTTTAAAATTTTCAAATCGTAAGCTGCAATACGTCCATCAGTAGAATATCCCACAGCTACATCCAGTTTTTTATTTTTTAGCGCATCATATACTAAACCTATTTGCATTGGTCGTGCACTTGCAAATTTAAATCCGTAATCTTTAACGAAGGCCGGATATCCATCTCCTGCTCTATTCATCCATTGTGTATCCATACCTAATTTTAAGTCGTTTTTATGTTTTTCTAAGTCTGAAACTTTTTCTAAATGGTATTTTTTAGCTGTTTCTTTTGTCACCATAAATGCGTACGTATTCGCAAATCCTAATGAATTATAATATTTTTGATCATATTTTTTCTTAAATAGCTTTTGTGATTCAGACATTGCTTTTTTAGGATCTTTTGTTGGTTTTGCATCTAACACACTAGTTAATTCTGTACCTGTGTATCTTACAGCTGACATATTAACGTCCCCGCGTTGCAATGCGTTATGTTGAATAATACTTGATCCCAAGTTCCCAATGATTGTCGGCTTAATTTTACCTTTAGTTTCATGTTCAATCATTAGTTTTTCCATATTTGCAATAATCTTTGTTTCACTTGTTTCAGTAGTCGTGATTTTAACATCATTTTTTGAATTGCCGTCACCTAAACCTGGTAAACTACATCCAGATAATACTAAGAGGGACAAGGCAATAAGAATCACTGTATATTTAATATGTTTCTTCATATTGTTACATCCTCCCTTTTCTTATCTAGATACTTTTAATCCTTTAGGTACCGCCCATTTTTCAACTAATGACAATAGCATGTCGACAATTAATGCTAACAATGTAACTAATATCGCAGCACTAATAATCATAGGTGGTTGATATAAATTTAAACCGTTGAACACTAAGTCTCCTAGTCCTCCAGCACCAACATAACTCGCTAAAGTAGCCCAGCTAATGACATAGACACTTGAAAGTCTAATGCCGCTAATAATTAATGGTAAAGCTAGAGGCAATTGGACATCTTTCATTAATTGTAATTGTGTCATCCCCATACTTTGTCCAGCTTGTATAACATTTTTGTCTATATTTTTGACACCTAAAACTGTATTATTCAATATCGGTAATAATACATAAATAAATAATGCAACGATGGCAGGTGTCTTACCAACCCCGAAAATAGGTATCATAATGGCCAATACAGCTAAAGTCGGTATCGTTTGAAGTACGCCAGCTATCGTTAATACAACGTTAGCAGTTTTAGTCGTTTTAGATAATAAGATGCCTACAGGAACAGCTACGACGATTGCAATTAATAAAGCAATGATAGAAATATAGAAATGTTCAATCGTCTTTGATACGAGCTGGCTTCCATATTCATTCAAAAATGCTTTCATTATCGTTCATCTCCTGCTTCATCCTTATTCATCTCGTTTATAGAAGATGTATTCACATGTTGATGAGTGTCATCTTGATTGTGAAGATTATTTAAAGATTCATTACCATTTGAAATGTCTGTCTCATTTGACTCTACAGATTCTGACATTTCAGTATCACTGTCCCCCCAAATGGAGTCATATACGATATCAACTAAGTTTGCACGTGTAATAAGACCTATTAATTGATTGTCATCATCAATCACAGGTATGTTTCTCACATTACGTTTTAAAATAGTTCTAACTGAATCCTGTAATTTGGAATCAATATGTACTTTATAAATATCACGTTGCATTGTATCAATCAGTTCTTTTTTAGCTCTTAAACCTTGATTAATATCTTCTATATCTAAGAATCCAAGTAGTTTGTCATGGCTATTCACAACAAATATGGTATCTACACGTCTCTCACGCATGATATTAACTGCATCATTCAATGAATCATCTGCATGAACTGTAACAGGTTTAATCATGGCACCTTCAACTGTTTTCATATTTGGTCTATCTTGGATCAATCTGTTTTGACCAATAAAGTCTTTAACGAAATCATTTGCTGGGTTTCTTAAAATATTATCTGGCGTATCAAATTGCACAACTTTACCTTGTGACATGATGCAAATTTTATCAGCAAGTTTAATTGCTTCATCCATGTCATGTGTAACGAAAATAAATGTTTTACCTAATTTTCGTTGTAATTCTTTAACTAAATCTTGTAACGTATCTCGAGTAATCGGATCAAGCGCACCAAAAGGTTCATCCATTAAAATGATGTCTTGTTCAGCAGCGAGTGCTCTCACTACGCCAATACGTTGTTGTTGTCCACCAGATAATTCGGCTGGATAGCGATCTAAATATTCAACTGGTAAATCAACAAGTTGAATTAACTCTTTCGCTTTTGCATCTTTCTTTTCTTTAGACCACTTTAATAATTTAGGTACTAATACAATATTTTCTCTAATTGTCATATGCGGCATTAAACCAATTTGTTGAATAACATAACCGATACTTCTTCTTAATTCCACGGGATTCATATGACGAACATCTTTGCCATTCATCTGGATTTCTCCATCAGTAGCCTCAATCATTCGGTTAATCATTCTTAATGCAGTTGTCTTACCACTACCACTCGTCCCAATAAATGCGATAAACTCTCCTGATTCAATATCAAGTGATAAATTATCAACTGCCTTTTTATTCCCAGAGTAAATCTTGGTTAAATTCTTAATACTTAACATGATTATTTTCCCCTTCCATTAAGTAAAAAATGGCGAATATCACTATACAATTTAAAAGACCAGCAGAACAGTTGTTAACTAATAAATAATATTGGTTGAACAAGCGTACGATGGTCTTTACCTTCAATGTTTAATTTTAAAAAGATGTCATTATGTTACTACTATGTGTATAACATTGGCTTTAGGTTTTCTATGTATGCATATTCGACAACGATATAAATATATACCCTATATAATTTTAACAAACATATTGCATTTTTACAAAATTCATTTGTTTAAACTTAACAAATTTATAAAAATATTCATAATTTTAATTTGAATTACAAAACGATAAACATTATATTTCCAGGCTTTAATTATGAATTATGAAAGTTATTTTAATACTTTATGACAATAAATTGAAAAGTATTTTTATGTTACACATTTAGGTTTATCCATCTCTAATTTGTGATATATTTCACATACAAAATAATTAAAAAGAAGAGTTTAATATGAGCAATGAAAGTAAAGTAGCAGTTGTAACTGGTGGCGCACAAGGTATTGGTTATCAAATTGCTAAACGTTTATTCTCAGATGGTTTTAAATTGGCTATTGTAGATTTCAATGGAGAAGGTGCAAATCAAGCAGCACATGCTCTATCACAAGATGATTCAAAAGTAATCGCAATCAAAGCTGATGTTTCAAATCGAGACGATGTATTCAATGCGATGAATCAAACAGTAGAACACTTTGGAGACTTACACGTACTAGTAAGTAATGCAGGTTAAGGTCCTATGACACCTATTGATTCTATTACCCCTGAAGACTTTGACAAAGTATATGGTGTCAATGTGAAAGGTGTACTATGGGGTATTCAAGCAGCACATGCTCAATTTAAACAGTTAGGTCATGGTGGTAAAATTATTAACGCCACATCACAAGCTGGCGTTGAAGGAAATGCAGGTTTTTCACTTTATAGTAGTAGTAAATTTGCAGTGAGAGGTTTAACACAAGTTGCTGCGCGTGATTTGGCAAATGAATCTATCACAGTAAATGCGTATGCGCCAGGTATTGTCCATACACCAATGATGGAAGGCATAGCTAAAAAAACAGCTGAAGAAGCTGGCCAACCTGAATCTTGGGGATGGAAACAATTTACTGATCAAATTGCTTTAGGAAAACTATCCCAACCAGAAGATGTATCCAATGTTGTTAGCTTTTTAGCTGGTAAAGATTCAGACTATATTACTGGCCAAACAATCATCGTTGATGGTGGCATGAGATTCCATTAATAATCATTGGCATTGTTTAAACTCTTACTATATAAAAAGACTAAGCGAAGTTAGCAGTATATGATTACTGTTAGCTTCGCTTAGTTATTACTTATCATGCATACCTTTACCTTCAAGGATATGATTAATATATTTATCCACACGCTTTTGTCTAGTATCTGCGCGTTTTGCTTCTCCGATATGATGTAAATATTGTCGTTGTCTCCCAGGTGTTAATTGTTTAAATGCTTCTTTTAACTCTGGCATTTTATCAAATTGTTGTTGTAGTTCATCTGGAACTTCATAGTCCTCTGTTTTCTTTAATTTTACTTCTTTACCTGCTTTTTCAATGTCTATCGCTTGTTTCACATAATCAATAATTTCTTCTTTTCGTGATTGAATATCTTCTAATTTTTCAAATCGTAACTGTCTTGCAGATTGTACGTTTTTCGTTTGTTGAATTAGCGTGTTGTAACTGTCTTCTATTAATGCACCTTTGAAAAACATAACCGCAACATATTCTTTAAACCCGTGTATTAAAACAACGTTTTTATTATTAATTGTGTAACAAGGGTGCATCCATTTCATTGTTTCTTCTAAATCATCAAAATTTACAATGGTCTCTCTTAAATAATTGAATTCATCTTTCCATTGACTATCCTTTTTTAAAAATGCTTCCACATCAGCATTGATATTTTTTTGACTACTCATTTGTTTGCCCTACTTTCTACTTTTTCCAGTGATTTATTCACTATTATATACCAAAATATTTAAAACACTATTTTTATACATTTATACAAAAATTACAATATATGCATTTGACTAATATTTTAACTAGCGTATAATAATGGCGTAGTATTTTCAGAATATAAAAGAATGAGGAGTCAATATGGCAAATAAAAATGAAACAGAATCGAATAACAGCAAGATTAATCTGCCCCAATTAGTGTTACTCGGACTAGGATCATTAATTGGTTCAGGTTGGTTATTCGGTGCATGGGAAGCATCTTCTGTTGCAGGCCCAGCAGCTATCATTTCTTGGATTATTGGATTCGTAGTTATAGGAACAATTGCTTATAACTACATAGAAATCGGAACTATGTTCCCACAATCGGGTGGTATGAGTAACTATGCTCAATATACACATGGTTCATTACTTGGTTTCATAGCCGCTTGGGCAAACTGGGTATCACTTGTAACGATTATCCCTATTGAAGCAGTATCTGCTGTTCAATATATGAGTTCTTGGCCTTGGGATTGGGCTAAGCCAATGAGTGCCTTAATGAAAGACGGTTCGATAAGTACTTCTGGTTTATTCGCCGTTTATGCTATCATTATCATCTTTTCATTATTAAACTATTGGTCAGTAAAATTACTAACGTCATTTACAAGCTTAATTTCATTCTTTAAATTAGGTGTGCCATTATTAACAATTATCATGTTAATGGTATCTGGATTTGACACTGGTAACTATGGTCATTCCGTAGGTACATTCATGCCATACGGAAGTGCACCAATATTTGCTGCGACTACAATGTCTGGTATTATCTTCTCATTTAATGCATTCCAAACAATCATTAATATGGGATCAGAAATCAAGAGTCCTGAAAAAAATATCGCACGTGGTATTGCAATTTCATTAACTATTAGTGCTGTACTATATGTTATTTTACAAAGTACATTTATCACTTCAATGCCACAATCAATGATTCATGAACATGGTTGGAGCGGTATTAATTTTAACTCTCCATTCGCTGATATGGCTATTTTATTAGGATTAAATTGGTTAGCTATTTTACTTTATATTGAAGCTGTAGTATCACCATTTGGTACTGGTGTATCATTTGTTGCTGTAACTGGTCGTGTGTTACGTGCAATGGAAAAAAATGGTCACATTCCTAAATTCTTAGGAAAAATGAATGAAAAATATAAAATCCCACGTGTTGCAATTGTCTTTAATGCTATTATCAGTATGGTAATGGTGACATTATTCCGCGATTGGGGTACACTAGCAGCCGTTATTTCAACTGCAACATTAGTTGCTTATTTAACAGGTCCAACAACAGTTATCGCATTACGTAAAATGGGACCTAAGATGACGCGTCCATTCAGAGCTAGAATTTTAAAATTCATGGCACCACTGTCATTCGTACTTGCTTCATTAGCTATTTATTGGGCTATGTGGCCAACGACTGCAGAAGTTATTTTAATCATTATTTTAGGTTTACCAATTTATTTCTTCTATGAATATAAAATGAATTGGAAAAACACTAAAAAACAAATCGGCGGAAGTTTATGGATTATCATTTACCTAATTGTACTTTCTTTCCTATCATTTATCGGTAGTAAAGAGTTCAAAGGTTTAAACTGGATTCATTATCCATGGGATTTCTTAGTTATCATTATTGTTGCCCTTATTTTCTATCAATTAGGTGCAATTAGTTCATTCGAAAGTGTTTATTTCAGACGCGCTAAGAAAATGAACAGCAATATGGGTGATAAACTTAAGAAACGTAAACGTCGTGAAAGACGCGAAAAAATCGCCGAAAAACGTCAAGAACAACAAGAAGAGCAAGAACAAAATAAATAATATATTGAAAACTGCTAATGACTAAAAATAGTCATTAGCAGTTTTTTTGTATGTAGTTAGAAGTTATCACTCATTTATAATATAGTGAATATATAGTACGAATTGAGAGGACGATTGGTGTGTATGTTAAACGTGAAAACAAGCAATGGAGAAATTAATGGTATTCATAAAGATGGTATAGATACATTTCTTGGTATTCCGTATGCCACCTTGTCTATTGGACGTTTTAATCATTCTAAAGTTTATACACAATGGTCTGAAGCTATACGTGCAACACATGTTCAAAGTATTCCTCCTCAACCTTATAATCAACTTGAAGACTTTTTCTCAAGTGATGATGACTACCATTTCAATCAATTTTCTCAACATGAAGAGTGTCTATATTTGAATATATAGCGACAGCATCACCATTCTGAATCACGTCCAGTTATTATTTATTTTTACGGTGGAGGCTTTATCAATGGTCATGCTAATGCCGAATTATACTCTCCTAAAAATGTTGTAAAACAAGAAGATGTCATTGTCGTCACTTTTAACTACCGTTTAGGTGCATGGGGATTTTTAGATTGGTCTTATATCAATTCTAATAATGATTTAAATAATGGCTTATCTGATCAACTAAATGTTTTAAAATGGGTTCACCAAAACATTGAAGATTTCGGCGGTGATCCTAACAATGTCACATTAATAGGACAATCAGCAGGAAGTATGAGCATCATGGCTTTAATGCAATTACCTCATACTTATCCATACTTCCATAAAGTAATGTTGCTAAGTGGCATCTTAAACTTAGATAGCCCAACAATAGGATATGATAAAGCTCAAAGATTTAGTAACTTAATCTCAAAACAATGCCCTAATGTCTCAATAGATGCGTTATCGACTGACGATATATTAAATATCATGATGTTAGATCAAACATCTAGAGGTAATTCAAAAGGATTGGAATTAATATATGCACCCATTCAAACAGCTGATATGGACTTTAATAATGCTAACTTTTCAAAACCCATCTTCGTTTCATATACGAAAAATGAAGGTGATATTTATATAAAAAATGAATCACGCAAACTAACTCCCGAACGATTTGTTGAAGCCATGTCATTTAATAAAGTTAATATCGATTCGACTGAAGCAATATCTGCCAAACAGCAATCAGATTGTATTACCAAATATATTTTTCAACAGCCAGTACATCGTTTCTTAAATGACATGAAGCATAACCCAAGTATATGGTTAGCTTGTTTCCAGTGGCATCGAACTGATAGTAAGTACTATAAAAGTGCATATCATATTTTAGATATGATTTTTTGGTTTGGTAACTTGAATATTTTAAAAGCGCATCAATTATCTGTTACACAGTATGAAACAAAGTTAAGCTCGAAAATGATACATGATTTATGTTACTTTGCTACACACAGTAAAATGCCTTGGACTCCTTATAATGAAGACAATAAAAGTTCATTTCAATACAAATAAAAGCGTCTCCTCTTTTGGGAGACGCTTTTTGTTTATTTAAAAATTTAATTTTTAGCAAAATGATTATTTTTTAATGCTATAGTAACAATTAAACCTAAAAATCCAATGAATGCGCTCGTATAAGTCACAAAGTGAACTGACATATTTGATACAACGAGTCCACCTATAATGCCACCCATTCCTATTCCGGCATTCAAACTAGACATATTCCAACTCATCACTTGACTTGTGTCGCCTTCAACTTGTTCGATAAGACCACTTTGTACGGCAGGATTAGTACTCCATTGCATAATATTCCATACAAATAAACCAATTAATAACATAATAGTACCTGATAATATGAAGTTCAAAATAAGCATCATTACAATAAATATTGTAATTGAAATAATCAACCAACGCTTACTTGTCCATTTATCAGCAAAAATACCACCTAATGATGTACCAATGACACCAGCAACACCATTAATTAATAATGCGAGTGATACAAATGACATTTCATGACCATTTGATAATATAAGTGGATTAATATATACAAATGTGACTGAGTTTGCAACTAAAATCAAGAATGTAATTGTTATAAATTTAGCAACTTCACCAGGACGTAATACTTTTGATATGACTTGATTGCTATGATTAGCGTTTGAGTTATTAGAATGGCTTAATTCATTCTCTTTAGGTAGGAAAAACATCATTAATATTCCTACAATAACACTGATAACAACTATAAATACAAATGTAAATCGCCAACCTACCATATCACCTATTAATGTTCCTACAGGCACTCCAAACACATTTGCTCCGCTAAAACCTGAATAAACGATTCCTATCATTTTCCCTCGATTTTTAGCTGGCGTTAACATTGCAGTGAGCGCTAGTACTTTAACAATAATTAATGAGGCCGCTGCAGATGAAAGAATTCGACCTATAACTAATATCGTGAAATTAGGTGCGACTGCTATAATTAAATTTCCTATAATAAAAGCAATTAAGGTCCATAACAGGACTGATTTAGCTTTAAAACGTTGTGTTACTTTAACAAGTATTGGCCCACAAATCGCAAAGGTTAAAGCATATAAAGTCACTAGTTGACCTATTACGGCTTCTGATACATGTAAGTCCTGACTCATTAAATTCATAATTCCAGCTACCATCATCTCAACCATTCCAACGATAAATACACTGAATATGAAGGTGATGATACGCATCAACGACATAATATATCCCCCTTCCCTATAAAAATACAATATTTGTAGCATCAAAAAAACAGCTACAAACCCATTTAATTAGATTAGTAACTGTTACATTATATAATATAAATTAATACTTTTGTTTGTCAGGAATTTAAAATTTTAAAATTTTTCTTCCCCAATAGCATGATTAATGATTTCCAGTACACCCATTAAAACAATTGCGCCCATAACTCCGCCATTAACTATATAAGCATTATGTAGTAACGTTTCCATTCCAAAATCTTTATGCCACGTATTTTCAATGAATACTAAAATACATCTAGTTACATCATATATTACTAAAATTATTAATATAAAAGACAACAGATAACCTAAGATTTTCATTTTATATTATCTCCAATCTTCTTTTTACTATCATATTTCTCTTTGATTTCATCAAAATAGAAAATTAAAGTATTGATAGAAGATATACCAATAATGACATACGGTTCTTCTAAGAAGTTAAAGAAAGTTAAATTGAAATACTCACCGAGTTCCCTTACGAATAATAGAGTTAAGATTGAGATTATAAACACGCATGAAGCAACTAGAACTTTTTTCATTGTTAACATCTCCTAAACTTAATATTTAATTTTATGGTATGACATATAAGTAAAGCTTCATTTATTTTAAGTTTAAATTTTCCTTAAATATCGAAAGTTACGTAGTTTAATTATTCAAGAACGCGTAAACTATATCAGTGAGGTGCATAAAATGAGTTCCCAAATATTAATCATTGAAGACGATAAAGATATTTAAGAATTAATCAAACTTTCTTTAACAACTAAAGGTATTTCATCAATAGATACAGCAGATGATATAGAAGAAGGATTACACTTCATAAACCAACATACATACAATGTCATACTGTTAGATTTAAATCTAAAGTCTGAAGATGGATATGAATTAATGAAGTATATTGATTTATCATCTACCTCAGTAATAGTCGTCACTGCTAAGGAAGAAAATATAGAATTATATAGAGGTTTTGAAAAAGGTGTTGTTGATTATATTAAAAAGCCCTTTGATCCAATGGAATTATATTATAGAGTGTCTCTTCATTTAAAAGAAACACCAAATGATTTATATAAACAAGGCCATTTATCTGTTAATTTTAAAAGTGGCTCAGTTCAAATTAATGGTCAACCTGTTACATTAACTGCTCGAGAATTAGACTTACTTTTCTATTTTATTAATAATAAAAATCAAATTTTATCTAAAGATCAAATTTACGCAAAAGTTTGGGGATATGAGACGTCCGTTGATGATGATAAGTTAATGGTACATATTAGAACGTTACGACGAAAAATTGAAAAAGATCCTAATCATCCAGAATTTATAAATACATTACGTGGAAAGGGATACATATTTAAGGATAATAATTATGAATAAACGATTTGTACTAAAGTTTTTTAAATACTTAACAACATTTTTGACACTATCTTTCATCATAATTATTGTCACTATAGTATTAATGATTAACTTATTAATGAGCGCATCATATTCTGACATTAAAAGTATCGATCCTGATTATTTTTTATCCAATAAGATTAAAGACATTCCTTATACACATTTAAATAATTTGGCCAAAAAGGAAAATGCTGAATTATATGTTACTAATCATAAGGGGGATATTCTCTACCCTAAAAATTTTAATAAGAAAAATGTTAAATCTTTAATTTTGAATAATATTAATTATGCCAATGCTATTCCAACTTCTAAAGAAGAAAAGAATTATATTGTTTATATATACAAAAATAATCATCAGTCCTCTGTAAAAAATGCTAAGCATATTAAAACACATCAATTACTTCAAAGTATTACGACACATGACTATAATAAATACAACTATAACTATCAAAACAACAAAATTGGATTCTACAAAAATTCTAATCAAAACCCAATTTCAAGTAAATCATTTAGTCAAAGTGATATAGCGAATAAACTTATTGATATTCCTAAAATTTTGATAATTGCCTTAATCATCAATGTCATATTAGCGTTAATTACTTCTTATTTAGTATCAAGAAGGCTAACTAAACCTTTAGGCTATTATATTGATTGGATTGGTAATCTATCTAAGGAAAAACTGCATCAACCGAATACTAAAGGTAATATTAAGAAATATAGTAAAACGTATCCAGAATTACACAAATCATTAACATCATTAAATCAACAATTACTTCAAGACAAAATATACCAAAATCAGATTAACTATTATAAATCAAAATGGATTTCTCAAATTTCACATGATTTAAAATCACCACTAACGTCTATCTATGGTTATTCAAAAATAATTGAAGTTGATGACTCAAATAAAAAATATTTAAATCTTATATCAGAAAAAGCTAAATACATGGAAGATTTGATACAAAGTTTAAATAAAGATTTTGATAACGAAACAAATCAAATGAAACATGATAAAGAAAGTTTTCCAATTCAATATACAGTAGAAAAATTCGTTTCCTCTATTGGTTATGACAATATAGAACTCTCTTTTCTATTTGACCAAGAAGAAACTTTTTATGGTAATAAATTATATTTTGAAAGATGTCTTATCAACTTAATAGAAAATAGCATTGAGCATAATAATCTGAATCCAAAAATTAATATATTGTTTGATAAAATTGAAAATACTCTTTTAATTGATTACAAAGATAATGGTCAAGGATTACCAAGTAATAAAAATGATATTTTCAAACCTGGTTATAGTACTAAAGCGACCAACAAAGTTAATCATGGTTTAGGATTAACCATTATCAAAGAAGCTATTGATTATCATAATGGCATTATTCATATTATTCCTACAACGAACGGCGTACATTTCAAAATCAAATTAATTTCACAGATATAAAAAAGCCAACTAATGATTTCAATTAAGTTAATCATTAGTTGGCTACTTGATTATTTAAAGCTATAAATCATATTAAACAATCGCCTAACTATAAAGTAAATAACATCGCTACAAAGGCGACACTATTATTAATTACATGTAATGTTATGGTCGCTGCTAAGTTACGATTAGTAAAGTGATACGCTGCAACAAAACAACTTGCCATAATAATATATGGCCCTATTTCAAATGGTGACTGTGCATCTGTTACATGCACACTTGCAAATATTAAAATCGACAACACATACATAACAACATAAGTTAATTTTTTACCCAGTTCATGAATTAATAAATGTCTAAACAGTAATTCTTCTACGATAGGTGTAACAATCACATTGTCTAAAAACAAGATTGGCCACATCCAACCTGATGTAAACATTTGTGCTAACATTTTATTATTTTCGGTATCATCAAATTGATATTTTTCAGGTAAAAATTCAACCATAGCTCCATACAAAATATTTAATACATACATTACAACAATAATAATCGCAATTGTTGCGAAATGTTTTTTCAAATCTTTAAAACGTTGTTTAGCTAAGGGAATTAATGTTTTTCTGTGCATTAAATAAAATAATAACAATACTAATGCCATACCAATCAAGCCAAATACAGTAGCAAAATTGGTTATAAGATTATTAATTTTATGATCTGACTTCATATGAAGTGAATACGATATAATAAAAGCAATTAACATACCAATCATTGGTAATAAGAATTGCGCTAATATAATATAGGCAGGAATAAGCCAAAAACCTCTTTTAACTACCTTCTTTGATGCAAATTCATTCTGTAATTTATCAGAATCTAATAGTTGTTGAGTAGTTTCATTTTCCATAAAATTCTCCTTTAAATCTTCTTTAATTTTATTACTACATTAATAAGAATTTCACTGTAAAAACGATAAAAATAATGAGTTGGATACCTGCTTGAAATAAATAAGTTGCTGCTAAATTCATTCCAGATTTAAGATACACAAATGTTGAACCTATAGCAATAATCAAATAAGGCAACATTTCCATTATATTTATCATATCATACACATGGACAACCATTTCTATGAATATAGAAAGTATAATCACTACAACAATATGCCACTTTTTCCTTAATTCATGAATTAATACGTGTTTATAAATAAGCACCTCAATCATAGGTCTTAAAACAACCATTGATATAAAGGTAAAGAATAATCCAGATGGATAGTTAAACAAACCTTCTACTCTACGTTCATATTGTGTTGGTCCAAAGTTTAATATACCTAGTAACCATGTTGCCATTAACATACCTAATAATACAACGACGGTAGAAATCATAATATGTATAGTGTATTGTTTCGCATAATGAAATTGTCTTTTCATTACTTGTGCTATATCAAATTTATGCATTACAAAAAAGGCAAATAATGTTAAAAACTGAGCTAACACGAATCCCACGCTTAAACTAAGATTATAAAAAAGTTGTGACGGTGGTCTTTGCGTTATCATTGCTGTTAATCCTAATGTCCCAAATACCGTACCAATAGGAATTAACATTTGAAATAATATGTATATAGGTATGATTAAAAAATCTTTTTTCATCATTTGGTTTTGATTCCAAACGTCACGTTGTAATTGGTTATATTGGCTCATGTGTCACCTCCTAAATCGCATTTTATCACAATTACTTTATCATTTTATAATTCAGTTGAATACACTAATTAAAATAAATTATCTCACATAAATATTTCATAAACTAAAATAATTTAAATTCTACAATATAAATTTAACCGGTTTCATTGTAAAACATTAAGAATGGTGTATCATAGTGTTGGAGTAATGATTAAGGGAGGCATATTAATGAGTGTACTAACGACGATGCAGTTCATTGTCAACATCATTATTATGATTTTTTTATTGGGTGCATTATTATTAGGTATCATTTGGCTAATCAAGGATAAACGACAAACACAACACAGTGTATTAAGAAATTATCCGTTACTTGCACGCATTAGATATCTTTCAGAAAAAATGGGGCCTGAATTAAGACAATATCTATTTTCTGGTGATAATGAAGGTAAACCCTTCTCTCGTACAGATTATAAAAATATCGTATTAGCTGGAAAATATAATTCAAGAATGACTAGTTTTGGTACTATGGAAGATTATAAAGATGGATTTTACATACAGAACACAATGTTTCCACTTCAAGCAAATGAATTAAAAGTGGATAATACCACACTACTTTCAACATTTATTTATCAAATTGAGAATGAACGTTTATTTAGTAGAGATGAACATCGTAAAAGTAAGGAAGTGGATCCTTATTATTTAACTGATGAACACGCTGTCGTTCTCGGAGAACATCTTGCGCATCCTTATAAAATCAAACGATTAGTTGGTCAATCAGGGATGAGTTATGGTGCATTAGGTAAAAATGCTATTTCTGCTTTATCTAAGGGATTATCTAAGGCTGGCACATGGATGAATACAGGTGAAGGTGGTTTATCAGAATACCATCTTAAAGGCGATGGAGATATCATTTTCCAAATTGGACCAGGTCTTTTTGGTGTAAGAGATAAAGAAGGTAATTTCAGTAAAAAAGAATTTAAAACACTTGCTGAACGTAAAAATGTACGTGCTTTCGAATTAAAATTAGCTCAAGGTGCCAAAACTCGTGGCGGTCATATGGAAGGTGCAAAAGTAAACGAAGAAATTGCTAAAATTCGTAATGTTGAACCGTTCAAAACAATCAATTCACCAAACCGCTTCGACTTTATTCATAATGCTACTGATTTATTAAATTGGGTAGATGAAATCCAACAATTAGGCCAAAAGCCAGTTGGTTTTAAAATAGTAGTGAGTCATGTTGAGGAAATTGAAAACTTAGTCAAAACTATGGTTGAACTTGATAAATATCCAAGTTTTATCACTGTTGATGGTGGTGAAGGTGGTACTGGTGCCACATTCCAAGAATTACAAGATGGTGTAGGTCTTCCATTATTAACTGCTCTACCTATTGTTTCTGGTATGTTAGAAAAATACGGTGTTCGTAATAAGGTGAAAATCTTTGCATCTGGAAAATTAATTACACCTGATAAAATTGCAATCGCTTTAGGATTAGGTGCTGACTTAGTTAATATTGCACGCGGTATGATGATAAGTGTAGGATGTATTATGAGTCAACAATGTCATATGAATACATGCCCTGTAGGTGTTGCGACAACAGATCCTAAAAAAGAAAGAGGATTAATTGTTGATGAAAAACAATATCGTGTAACTAATTATGTAACAAGCCTTCACGAAGGATTATTTAATATTGCAGCAGCTGTTGGCGTATCAAACCCTACTGAAATTACTGCTGAACATATTATTTATCGTAAAATGGATGGCGGCACACAAACTATTCATGACTACAAATTAAAATTAATATCTTAAATAAGTTCAATATATCGCGATCACTTCAATGTGGTCGCTTTTTTAATGTCATTTTCTTATATAAACCTTCATAGACAGATATATATATATAGATGATAGTCTATATTTAATTTGGAGGTTATCATGAATTATCAACAATTAGCAATTTCATTAAAAGTGTTATCAGATGAAAATAGATTAGAAATTTTAGATATTCTATCTTGTGGTGAATTATGTGCGTATGACTTATTATCATATTTTCATTTTTCTCAACCAACGTTAAGTCATCATATGAAAATCTTAGTCACACATCAATTTGTCACCACTCGAAAAGAAGGAAATAAACGTTTTTACCAATTAAATGATGCGTTTTACACTCAAATACTTAATCATTTAAACCTCATTAAAAATAATAATGAACAATGTAAATGTCATTCAATGAAATTAGGTGATAGTCAATGATGAGTATCCTTGCTATTGCTATATTTCTAATAACCCTCTTATTTGTTATTTGGCAACCTAAAGGATTAGATATCGGAATAACAGCTTTAATAGGTGCTGTCATCGCAATTGTTACAGGCGTTGTTAGTTTATTAGATGTCGTTGAAGTCACTCAAATTGTTTGGAATGCAACACTTACTTTCGTGGCTATTATATTAATATCCTTAATACTAGACCAAATCGGCTTTTTCGAATGGGCAGCCGTACACATGGTACGTGCATCAAATGGAAATGGTCTTATGATGTTTATTTTAATTATGGTTCTGGGTGCTATAGTGGCAGCATTTTTTGCCAATGATGGTGCAGCATTAATACTAACGCCCATCGTACTTGCTATGGTGCGTCATTTAGGTTTTAATAAAAAGATTATCTTTCCTTTTATTATTGCCTGTGGATTTATCGCTGATACGACGTCCTTACCCTTTATAATTAGTAACTTAGTCAATATCGTTTCTGCTGATTACTTTGGTATTGGTTTTACTGAATATATGGGGCGCATGATTATCCCAAATATATTCTCATTAGTCGCAAGTATAGTTGTTTTATGGATTTATTTTAGACATTCTATACCTAAACGTGTAGATATCTCACATATCAATAAACCAAAAGATGTTATTAAAGACCATCGTTTATTTAATATTTCTTGGATAGTTATTGTTGTTTTAATGATTGGCTATTTTGTTAGTGAGTGGATGCAAATTCCAGTTTCAATTATTGCTGGTGTTATTGCGATAATATTCCTAATACTTGCTAGCAGATCCTCAGTAGTAAATACGAAACAAGTCCTTATAGGCGCTCCGTGGAATATCGTCATCTTTTCAATAGGCATGTATTTAGTCGTATTCGGTTTGAAGAATGCCGGCATTACTACTTTATTGGCACATGTTTTATCAATGATTTCGAACCACGGATTATTTGCTAGTATTATGAGTATGGGATTCATATCTGCAATTCTCTCTTCTATTATGAATAACTTACCTACAGTATTAATTGATGCTATAGCAATTGGACAATCAGGTGTTTCTAGCACAATTAAAGAAGGAATGGTTTATAGTAATGTTATCGGCTCTGATTTAGGTCCTAAAATAACACCTATTGGTTCGCTAGCAACATTGTTATGGTTACATGTACTGGCACAAAAAGGCATGAAAATTTCTTGGGGAACATATTTTAAAACAGGCATTCTCATTACTCTACCTGTATTATTCTTTACATTACTGGGTCTCTATTTAACATATTTTATTTTTTAACATAAAAATGGCAACATTGAACACGTTTCGCTCAATGTTGCCATATATTTTATTCGTCATGATCAGTCATATTACTTTTTTCTTTTAATCCATTACGTTTCATCTGACTAACCGTTTTATCAAGACTCACTTTATCATTTTTACCTTTAACTGAAACAAATCCTAATTTTTTCTTCAATTGATCTATATCTGCTTTTTTATAATCAATATCAATATGTTCTACGGCTTTATCATTTTTATAATCTATTTTGAATGATACACCTTTATTACCTTTAAATGCTTTTTCATCTTTTTTTAATATAACTTTGGCTTGTGCTTTATCTATACCTAAATCTTCATATTTTAGTGTTCCTAATGTAGATTGTTTAAGTACTTCATCACCTTTATACGTTAAAGATGTAATAACTTGTTTACCATTAACGTCCCCTTCGAACGTTTTAGTCTGTTCTTTACTACACGCAGACAGTGTAATGACACTTAACGCAATGACTATCAAAACTGAAACTAATTTCTTCATATGGTCGCCTTCTCTCGCCTGTTTCTTAAATTAATTATACTATTATTTTTGTTATTGTTGGTATTACTATACTCTTATTTAACACAAAATTCTAATAATATATCACACCATTATCACTATGTTAAACTATACATAATACGTATTTGGGAGGATTGTAAAATGAGTGATTCAGTTCAATTACTTAAACAATTAACGTCAGCAAATGGCATTGCAGGTCGTGAAATGCAAGTTAAATCATTAATGAAAAATCATTTATCAACTGTTAGCGATGCTATTATTGAAGATAATTTAGGCGGTATTTTCGGAAAAAAATCAGCTACCAATGGTTCAAAATCTATTTTAGTTTCTGGACATATGGATGAAGTAGGATTTCTAGTGACAAAAATTGATAAAGATGGCTATTTATCTTTTAATCCAATCGGTGGTTGGTGGAATCAAGTCATGTTATCTCAAAAAGTGACTGTTACCACAGATGATGGTAAAACTCTAAGAGGTATCATAGGTTCGAAACCACCTCATGTGCTTACACCAGAAGAACGTAAAAAAACTGTAGATATTAAAAATATGTTTATTGATATCGGTGTAAGTAGTAAAGAAGAAGCTGAACAATTAGGTGTATCTGTAGGAAATATGGTAACGCCATATAGCGAATTCGAAACACTAGCTAATGAAAAATATATGACAGCTAAGGCTTTTGATAATCGTTACGGCTGTGCATTAGCCATCGATGTACTTAATGCGTTAAAAGACGAATCAATCGTCATTAATTTATATTCAGGTGCTACTGTACAAGAAGAAGTTGGACTACGTGGCGCAAAAGTTGCAGCCCAAACGATTCAACCTGATTTAGCTATTGCAGTTGATGTAGCCGTTGCTTTTGATACTCCTGGAATGTCAGGCCAAACGAGTGATAGTCATCTAGGCGGTGGTCCAGTTGTTATTATGATGGATGCATCTAGTATTGCTCATGAAGGTTTACGTCAACATGTTAAAGATGTGGCACAACAACATAACATTGATGTACAATGGGATACTACACCTGGGGGAGGAACGGATGCTGGAAGTATACATGTTGCAAATGAAGGCATTCCAACTATTACTATCGGTATCGCTTTACGTTATATGCACTCAAACGTTTCAGTTATCCATAAAGATGATTATGACAATTCAGTTCGTCTCGTTACTGAAATCGTGCGCTCATTGAATGATGATACTTATAATAATATTAAATGGTAAATATTTAAGAAGTCTTAATTTATGGAATTATTTGTAAAGTGTTACATGAGCTAACACTCATGCATAAGTATTTCTTTAAACTATTGCCAATATATAATTATAGTGTCCGTGACATAAAGTTCTAAAACAAATGAAAAAAGAGTGATTTCTATTGAAATAATATAGAAATTACCTTTTTCATTTTTTAAAGTATTTTAATATAACATCACTTATAAATACGTAGTATTTATGGCGAAGACTCCTGAGGGAACAGTACTAGTTGAAGA
>NZ_KV791830.1:0-1507 GCF_001808005.1 Staphylococcus sp. HMSC13A10
TATACTATAAATTCAACTTTGCAACAGAACCTCACTTTTTAACTCCTCCTTTATCCAAAGCTTAGCATCGCATAGTTATAACGTGAAATAAATATTAAGTATATTACTCATAACAATTTTGTTATAATAGAGGTATTCAAATGTTAGGAGACCTAGTTAATGGATTCATTAAAAGTTCTAAATGAAGTAGTTAAAACGCAAAGTTTTACTAAAGCTGCAGAAAATTTATATACTTCACAGCCATCAATAAGTCGTGATATTAAACGATTAGAACTGGAATATGATATAAAAATTTTCGAATTTAGACATTCTAAAATGTCTTTAACGAGTGATGGGGAGAAACTATTTCAATATGCTTTACAACGTGAGCGTTTAGAACAAATCTTAAGACACGATTTGAAAATGCAACCTGATACAATTTCGGGAGATGTAACGGTAGGGAGTAGTTACACGTATGGCGAATATCGATTGTCACAACATCTTACTGATTTAGCAAAAAAATATCCTGAATTATATATTCATGTGCAATTAAATAATTCTGATACAGTATTACAACATATTAAGAATAACATTATCGATTTAGGTATAATCGAAAAAGAGGTTCAAAGCAATATCATATACAGTAGACGTATTGCTCAAGATGAAATAGTACTAATTCGTAAAAAGTCATCATCTTCAAATAAATCAATATGTTTTATCAGAGAACGTGGATCAGGTACAAGAGTCTATCAAGAAAATGCGTTATCACAAATGACTTCATCCTCTTATTTAGTAGAAATTAATAACACAAATCTAATTAAAAATATGGTTCATGCTGATAAAGGCTTTTCTATTGTTTCTAAATCAACATTAACACCTTATGATTTAGAAAAGCTAGAAGTAACAAACTTAGACATCACACGCTATTTCTATTTAGTCATACATAAAGATAAGTATATTGATACGAAGCTTAATGAAGTTATCAAAAATTTGGTTTCATGAATTTTGATCTTTGTATTATTTATTCTAAATTTAATGCATGTTCTAATGACAATCTATTTAAAAAAAGGATAAATTCTCAATATATAACATTCATAATTTACCCTTTAAATTATTGACAATTAGCGTCAAAAATATTAAAACGATACCTTGTAACTAATACCGTACATATCACTTTGCTTTGCATTCCTCTACCAGCCAGTGTTATAATTTAATTAACAAATAGTGTACTAACATGATAAACACCGAGCCCGATAACTACTGCGAATAGTTATCGGGCTCTTTTGGTGTATTAGCTATATGTCGCCGCTAAATTACTTTTCACGATTATTCAGCCAATGAGAAAATAATGTGAGTATAACTCCTACTATGATAGGAGCTATAATAGTTACAAATAGTGTACTGAACATGATGTCACCTCCTTCCATGCTAAATACAGCACAGAAGTGAACGACGACCTTTGTATTATATCATTTCTAATAATTGAGTTACAGATGACTTCCGATAAGTTATTTTATGTTATATCTTT
>NZ_KV791831.1:0-898 GCF_001808005.1 Staphylococcus sp. HMSC13A10
GCACTATTAAATAATTTACCACCTGAAACCATACCCGAGTGAGTATATAGTGTAAAAAATATGACAATAATACCCCCAGAGATAATTTTAATAATATTAGAATGATCATTAAGACGGTGTGTAAAGTAGTTAGGTAATGTGATTGAATCATTCGCTTTTTCAGTGTACACACGAAGTCTTGGTGCTACAAGTATGTAGTTAACATAAGCTCCGATAGTTAATCCAATAGCTAACCAAGCTGCTGATAAACCTGTTGTATAAACCTCTCCAGGTAATCCCATAATCATCCAACCACTCATATCAGAAGCGCCGGCTGATAATGCTGTGACGTAGGGCCCTATATTTCTCCCTCCAAGCACATATTCACTCAAATCCCCAGTTGCTTGTTTATAACCATAGTATCCAATAATAAGTAAAATAAAGAAATAAACTGCAAGCATAACATAAGTTCGCCAATCAGGATTTACTTGACTTGACAATGATGTAGCAAGAATAAACATAATTAATAACTCCTTTATTATATATTCATTTTAGTTACATACAATAATTATACAAAAAACAAGAGTTATTTAAAGGATAAATTTAAATTTTTGGTATTTAATGAATCTTATTAATTGTAAATACTATATTTATGTAGCAGTGACTATATTTTTAATATTAATTTTTAGTATATAATATTCATTGATTTTGTATATAACGATAATAAAAATAAATATACTATATTTGAGTAACATATAAATCGATATATTTGATTTGTCATTTATTAAGAATCCCGTTGACAATATGAGAAAATTCTATATAAAAACTTGTGATAAACGTTGGTGTAACAAGGAAATCCCGGAATCCCAACCATTTTGACGAACAATCAACTCATTATTTATAAGTATTGATGATAGGA
>NZ_KV791832.1:0-536 GCF_001808005.1 Staphylococcus sp. HMSC13A10
ACAAGTGAAGATAAAACAATCACAGGAACAGCTGAGCCAAACTCAAGAGTGACAGTGACATTCCCAGATGGCAATACAGCAAGTGCAACAACAGATGCAGATGGTAATTATGTGATTAATATACCTGCAAATGAAGATCTAAAAGGTGGAGAGACATTACCAGTCACAGCGACAGATAAAGACGGTAACCAATCAGATCCAGCGACAACAACAGTAACGGATACAACAGCGCCAGAAGCACCAACTGTAAACCCAGTGACAAGTGACGATACACAAATCACAGGTAAAGCCGAGCCGAACTCAACAGTAACAGTAACGTTCCCAGATGGAACAACAACTACTGGTATCGCAGATGACGATGGTAACTATGTCATCGACATTCCAGCTAACGAAGATCTAAAAGGCGGAGAAACATTACCAGTCACAGCAACAGACAAAGATGGCAACACATCAGAGCCAGCATCAACAGTAGTAACAGACACAACAGCACCATCAGTACCGACTGTGAACCCAGTAACAAGTGAAGATAAAACAAT
>NZ_KV791833.1:0-6843 GCF_001808005.1 Staphylococcus sp. HMSC13A10
GTTTGGCAAGCATTGGCTTTGCTAGCCACTGACGTGGCAGACGCGCCAGCTTGTTGGGGATAATCCCCAAGCCCCTTATGGATTTTTTCTAGCGAAAAAATAGTGGCTAATTGATAGCCACTATTAATAAAGAAAAAGAAGTATTATTTGTTATAAATATATTAATTAGGTTCATATTTAGTCTTTAGTATTTTTAATAAAAAAGGTAATAATGCTAAAAAGAGTGTTATTGATGCAAATAACCATGCATGACTTGACCCTTCTATGAGTTTATCTGAATTTGATGAATTACTGATAAATAATGAAGTAACTGCTGTATAAAAAGCAATACCCTATATTTTGAACCATTCTTTGTGTAGCTCCAGCAGTACCTTGCATATCTTGAGATACAGTTCCCATTATTGCTGAAGTATTAGACGGTAGGAAAAAACCTCCTCCTATACCATATATTAGTAATAATAAGCTTATTGTCACTGGATTTAATATATATTGTAATAATCCTAGGCTTGTATATGCCACAATCATAATAATTAGTCCTGTAGTCATTAATACAATATTGCCAATGCGAGAAATTAATTTACCAGATATTTTTGAAGTAAGTACTAATCCTAAAGGAGAAGTAAGGTTAACTAATCCTATTTGCCAAGATGAAAGATGATTAATCTTTTCTAAAATATATGGAGGAATTATAAAACCTAAAGATGTTGTACCTCCAAATACAAATATTGCAAATATTGGAGATGAAAATGATACATTCTTGAATAAACGTAAATCGATGATAGGATGATTTGTTTTTAACTCCCATATAATAAATAGGCAAAAAGAAACAATAAAGATTAGGAAATTGCCATATACTGATATATTAAAAATTGAGTGATAAGACCAAGATGTTAAACTTATTAATAAACAAAAGATAGATAGAAATAATAATGAATTTCCACGTATATCTAAATGGATAGACGTACTTTTTTGCTCTTTAATATATCTTTTTAAAAATAAACAGCCGATTAAACCGATAAATATAAAGGGAATATTGATCCAAAATATCCATCTCCAATTACCTACAGATATTAAAAGACCTCCAATACTTGGACCTAAAACAGGACCTATTCCTAATAGAATACTTAACGTTCCTAACGCAGAACCTTGTCTATTTTCAGGAATGGTTGTAGTAATAATAGCCGTAGCAGTTCCTTGTAACATTGCTGCACCTATACCTTGTAAACCACGAAAAACGATTAATTGTATGACGTTATTTGAAAAACCGCATAAAATAGAAGCTATTAAAAAAATAGTTAATCCTAAACTATATATATTTAAACGACTGTATTTATCGCTTAGTCTCCCAAATATTATAATTGTGCCTGTTAATAATAAAGTATATAGTGTGACACTCCAAGTAATAAAAGAAGTATCAACATTAAAAGATTTAGATAAAGTAGGTAATGCGACATTGATAATTCCGCTATCAAGGGTGGATAAAAACATTCCTATTCCTGCTGTAAAAACAACTAAATGATCGAAATACTTAGAAGAATTCATCTATAATACCTCCTCATTTAACTAATTTAATCATACCCATATAATATTTCGATTAACACCGAAATATTATATGGGTATGATTAAATTGTACTAACAGAAAGGGTGTATTATATGTATGAAAATTTTTCTGATAATATCCTCCTTATTGGACATAAGACACGTTTAACTATGTTAATTGAATTATCTAGTGGCATAGCTCTTCCAGCTGGAGAATTAGCTAAATTAGCTGGTGTAAAACCTTCAAACAGCTAGTGAACATCTTTCAAAACTAGTAGAAGCTAATTTTATTTCAGTTAATACATGGGGACGACATCGCTATTATAAAATTGATAATGACAAAGTCATTGATGGCAATCAATGCTTTATCTGTTATATCTCCTCCTATGAATAGCAAATCGTTAAAAGAAACAACAAAAAAAGAAAAGTTGTCGTATATACGCACTTGTTATGGTCATATTGCTGGGAAAATAGGGGTTAAATTTACTGAAGCTTTATTAGAAAATGATTATCTTAAAGAAAAAGAAGAATGTTATAAATTGACTCAAAATGGAAAAAATTGGTTAAAAAAAATTGGAATGGAAACAGAAAAAAGCATGTATTCTAAATCTATTCCAAAGCATATAGATTGGACTGAAAGAAAAAATCATATGGCAGGACCGGTTGCATTACAAATAACTGAAAAAATGATCGAATTATCTTGGATAGAGAATAGTGAAATTAATCGATGTCTTAATTTAACCAAAAAAGGAAAAAGTGCTTTCAAGACATATCTAAATATGAACATCCCATAATAAAAAAACGAAATATTTTGACAAATAAAGCGCTTTTATGATTATGTACTTATTGAAAGTGTATTAAACCACTTATATTTTAATTTTTTTCTGTGTCGAGCGATGTAGTTGTTATAAATATTATATTTTGGAGGTTCATAATGAATTCTAAAGTGATTAAATATACTGCAGATTTTGATGAAAAACGATATTGGGAAAGAGTTAAGCGAAATTTAGGTTGGTTAGGAAATACTGATGAAGAAGCCGAAAAGCGTCAAAATAAAATTAGTGAAGTGGTAATAGGCATTGCCGGTTGTGGTGGTATAGGTGGTGCTGTAGCCGAAAGATTAGTAAGATTAGGAGTTCGTCATATAAAAGTAGCAGATCCAGATTATTTTGAGCTTTCTAATATTAATAGACAATTTGGTGCATCTTTGGATAATCTTGGAAGAAATAAGGCAGAAGTAGTTGGAGAATCTATATTTAATATTTCAAGAGATGTAAATGTTGATGTTTATCCTGAAGGTATTAATAATAATACTGCTGATGATTTTGTAGAAGGTTGTGATTATGTTTTAGATAAAATTGAATTATTTGAATTAGAAGCTCGCTATGCATTACATCGAGCTTTTCAAAAAAATGAAAGATGTAAATTTATGTTAACTGTGCCAGTATTTGGTCATAGAGCTTTCTTCTTTAAATGGACTAAAGATTCAATGTCAGCTGAAGATTATTTTGATATCAAGCCAGGTTCAGAGCTAGATGAAAAAAATACAAGAAAAATAGTTTATTCTCTTTTTCCAGAATACCCTCAATTTCCATCCAAAGAAAGATTAGATGATTGGTTAATTAATAATAAAGAATGCCCTATCTTTGCTGGATGTCCCCCTTTAGCTCAAGGTCTTTTAGTAGAAAGATTGAGTTTTGAAATAACTGGTCTGAAAGATATTCCAGAATATAAAGAATTACCGTCAACTCCAAGTTATTTCTATGTTTGATTCAGCCTCTTGGGAAACAAAAATTGTAGAAAGAGAGGAAAATAAAATTGATTAATAACTTATTATCGATGAAGAATGTGAATCTTACTGATATTAATACTATTTTTGAAAAAGCAGATTATTATGAAAAAGCTTTAAAAAATGGAAAAGTAATTAAGGATTTAGAAGGTAAAATTCTTGCTACGCTTTTTTATCAACCAAGTACCAGAACTAGAATGAGTTTTACAAGTGCCATGTATCGATTAGGTGGACAAGTCATAGATATGGGGGGACCTAAAGTAGCACGCACTGATGATTATTTTGACGAGAGTATGTCAGATACTATTAAATATATTGAACAGTATTCAGACATCATGGTTATGCGTCATTTTCAAAATTATACTGTTGAAAAAGCATCGAAGATCACCCATATTCCTATGATTAATGCCGGAGATGGAACAAATGAGCACCCTACGCAAGCTTTATTAGATTTATATACGATGACAAAAGAATTAAATGGTTTAGAAGATAAAGTTATAGGAATAGGTGGAGATATTAATTGTAGAGTGATTCGTTCTATTGTTATAGGTCTAGAAAAATTTGATATTAAGAAAATTATATTTCTATTGCCAAATGGAGAAGAATTAAATAGCGATATTTTAAATTTATTAAAAAACACTGATTATTCTATAGTCCATAATGTAGAAAGAGTATTAGAGCAAGCAGATATATTAGATATCATACCTTTTGAACTTCCAGATTTTAATTCTGCTTATTCAGAAAAAGTTGATGAAAAACCATCATTAGAAAATAATTTGATAGTATCTAAAGAAAAGTTTAATGATAAGAATAGGATCCCTATTCTAAGTCCTGGACCAAGAGAAGCTGAACTTTCTTCAGATACAGACGACATGGATAATGTGATATTTACTAAACAAGCATATAATGGTTTATTAATAAGAATGTCTCTTTTATATTATTTTTTACACTGATTAATAGCTATTTATAAAATGAATACGCTATACAAAAGCACTACCCATAATCGTTAATTATGTCAACCAACTAAAAAGGGACAAACGCCGTCATTTCAGCGTTTGTCCCTTTGTGTTTGGATTATCGATTATTCATATTTTATACATACCCTTAACCACGCGTTTTCATGCATTTTCATTAAATGACATTTTGTATCTTTATTCAACTTTAAAGCGTCTAAGTGTTGCATACAGTATGCGTGCATACTGTATGCATGTATATTGTATGCCTGCATACACTTGAAAAGTTATATATTTGAACACAACTTTAAAAAACTTACTTACATCTATATAATAATCAATGTAAGCAAGTTGGATCGATGGTGGCTAATCTCATGAAAATGGGGTGATGCCTATGGTTTTGGTTTTTGCTCCTAGAAAGGACTAGCATTGTCTGATTATGAAATGCTGATGATTGTTTTGACAATCATTAGTTTAGTATTAATTAGAAACGACCAAAAAAAATAGACCATCTCCACTTTGACAAGTAGATAGTCTATTTAAGAATTTTTTATCGAAAGTCACCGTCTTTTTAACGGGCTTACTAAGGCACAAGTGTTACCAGCACTTGTGTCTTTTCTTTTGTCAATTTCAGTATATACTGTTTCATGCTATTTGTAAAAGAAATTCAGTGAGCATTTAGTTAAGCTATTTTTATAAACGGAGGGAGAAGGATTTGAACCAACGCGAGCAAAAAGCTCCTACCAACCACACAGTGTTGGCCTCTTAAACCAGACTTGAGTACCCCTCCACAATAATATGTAATTTGAATATTATTTGACTTTAATATAGTATTAGAAAAAAGTTCTGAAGTCAAGTAGCAGAGATTGATAAATATCCAAGACCGATAAAAAAACAACAGCCTAACTATCATACGAAAAATAATTGTACGTGGTATGTCCATAATAAAAGAAATCAAACAAAAAGATATCTTCCATCTAGTTTTACAGATGCAAAAAATTGGCTTAATGAAGCCAAAAGAGCTGGATTTGCTACAGGTAAAAAACCAATAGCAGGTTCTATTCTCCAAACTTCTAAAGGCGGTGGCGGTTATGGCCATGTCGCTTTTGTTGAAAAAGTAAATAAAAATGGAAGTATAAAGATTTCAGAATACAATTACAATGTACGTTTAGGCTATGGCACTCGTACTTTAACTAAGAAACAAGCTTCGCAATACAATTATATTTATTAATCAGAACTTCAGACCCTAAATCCTGGAGTTAGACTCCAGGATTTAAATTTTAAATGAAAAAGGTGGAAAAATGAAATTTGTTACATTAACAGAACAGGAATATCAATTATTTATACAAAAACATGCTGTACATTACACGCAATCTATTGCGCATTATAACTATAGACAAAAGTATAAAAAAGATGTCCATTTGGTAGGCGTTAAAGATAATGAAGAAGTTATAGCTGCGTGTTTACTATCTGAAGCACAAGTTTTAAAAATATTTAAATATTTTTATTCTCACAGAGGTCCAGTATTAGATTTTAATAATGAAAAATTAGTTGAATGCTTTTTTACTGGGCTAACTCGATATTTAAAACGACATAAAGGATTATTTGTTTTAGTTGATCCTTATATATTAGAAAGTAATAGAGATGCAGATGGACGTATATTGAAGTCATACGATAATTCCAATTTAATAAATAAACTCAACCATTTAGGCTATCAATATCAAGGTCATAGTATAGGATATTCTGATACAAGCAAAATACGCTGGTTATCTGTTTTAGATTTGGAAGGCAAAAACGAAAAAGACATTTTAAATGAAATGGATTACCAAACTAGAAGAAATATTAAAAAGACATATGAGATGGGTGTAGAGGTTAAAACACTAGACATTTCACAGACAGACCAATTCTTTGAATTGTTCCAAATGGCAGAAGAAAAGCATGGCTTTAAATTTAGAGAAAAAGATTATTTTGAAGAAATGCAAAACATCTATAGTAATAATTCAGCTTTGAAATTAGCGTATATAGATTTAAAAAAATACTTAAACCAGTTAAATAACAAAGAGTTAGTGCTTAATGAACAACTAGAAGAAATTAAAACAAAGCTAAAAGATAACCCAAATTCAAAAAAGAATAAAAATAAGTACCAAGAATTAAATAAACAATTAAAAAGTAACCAAAAACATATTACAGAAACTAAAAATTTAATCAAAAGTGACGGCGACGTACTTCATTTAGCGTCGGCATATTATATCTGGAATAAAGATGAGGTTTATTATTTATCAAGTGGATCTAACCCTAAATACAACCAATTTATGGGGGCATATCGATTACAATGGGATATGATAAATTTTGCATTAAATAATAATATACCGAGATATAATTTTTATGGTATTACTGGAAATTTTAGTGAAAATGCTGAAGATTATGGTGTGCAGCAATTTAAAAAAGGGTTTAACGCCCATGTCGAAGAATACATTGGAGATTTCATCAAACCTCTACGCCCTATTTTTTACAAAGTATATAAGTTACGTAAATAACACAATAAAAATAGGATGCTTCTAT
>NZ_KV791834.1:0-5365 GCF_001808005.1 Staphylococcus sp. HMSC13A10
AATGCCAATCAAATTGCCAAATATTGTAATCAGCATCAATATGACGCACCGAATTACGAGGTATTAGAACATAATATTAGTGAATTACGTGAAAAGCTTGATGAGATATGACAACAACTAAATTAAGTGCCACTAAATCAACGTCATGTGCCATTAATTACCCTGAGAAACGTACTGTTGAAAAAAGCGCTTAAATTGTATGTGGATTATGCCAAATCGAGTTTTAAAGCCTCTCGTTAGTTATATGGCAAAACTGATGGTAATCAAGGGCATATGATTATCCAATCGTTTAAACCCGATGAAGTAACCTCAGAATAATATAATCAGTTGGGTTTAGAATTGGCTGAAAAGTTAGCACCTCATCATCAAGTCGCTGTGTACACACATAATGATACGGATCATGTACACAGTCATGTTGTGATTAATACAATTTGACCTCGAAACAGGTAAGAAATCCAACAGCAATAAACAAGGCTTACGTAATGTCAGAGAGTTCAATGATGAGGTCTGTCAAGAACATGGTTTAAACATACAGAACGATATACGGTAAAATTAAGATATACTCAAGCTGAAAAATCATTGATAGAAAAAGTCCAATATTCTTGGAAAGATGATTTAAGAGAAAAAATTGAAATGCGAAAGGCCATACAAGCGATTTTAAGAACTTCTCAGAGTGTTTAGGACAATCAGGTATCGAATTTTTAAGATCAGAGGCAAAAACGTTTCATATAAGCCTGAAAATGTAAATAAATGGGTACGTGGCAAAACACTTGGCGAAGACTACGACAAGGGGGGCGTTGGAATATGAGTTTACAAGATAAGATAGAGAAGAAGAAAAGAAGCAGAATGAGACGCAATCACAACGTATAAAGACCAATTTGATGTCGATTGGTAAGCTGTCGAATACAACTCAGCATAGCTTAGAAAGACAAGAATTAGACGAACTGAAAAAAAACAAGCTCATCATCAAATATCTAACAGAGATACAAGAGATCCAGAACGCACGAGAGAAAGAACAAAAACAACTCATATCGAATTTGACAGGGGCGACAAAGGATTTTCGAGATAATGGTATTAAAGTACATAATACATTTACTCATATGCTTAAAGAAAAATTGGATAAAGTCGATACAGATGAACTAGCAAATATTTTAGGTAGAGATATTCATAAAGTATGTGATGAAAATGAACGTATGTTTCAAGAAGTCAAAGCATCTTATAAAGCATACCAAAAAAATTAAGCTCATGTATCGAGGAATTGGCGTAATGTTATTAGTCTTTATGTTTTTTGCGTTAATCATGAGCATATATAGTGATTTTATGGGTTTTATTAGTGCTCATTATATTTAAGTGAGTAATACCTTTTAGTTAATATAAAAGTCGACAAGTCTATATAAGATTTGTCGACAATCTGCATTTCTATGATTTCACTATTCTTTTTTCATACTTGGAGTCAATAAAACTTACACACCCCGCAGCCACCAATAACATTACTCCAGCAAACAACAGCATGTTTGGCATTGATTTACCAAACAACGGGAATAACGCAAAGCTAGCTAAAGAAGCGATAATCTGAGGGAGACAAATTGAACAGTTAAATAATCCTAAATAAGCACCAGCATTTTTTCCATCTGTATTTTCAGTTAATAATGTAAATGTTTGTGTATTCATAGTAAGGTTATTAATTCCAATTAAGCAGAACGATAAAATTAATAACCACTGTGAATGAATAAAGAAGATTGATATAAATCCAATAGCACCCATGAGTAAACCAAATCTTAATACTAATTTTCTTTGATGAGGTTTTGCATATGCAGCTACTATGCCAAATAAAATAGATGCTACAAATTGTACGCCAGTTAATACACCATACCAGTTACCTGCTTCTTGGTATCCTGCTGATGAAGGATCTGTAGTACCCCAAACATTATTAGCAATAGCACCAGGTGTATATGTCCATAAATACATAATGGCAAACCAAGTAAAGAATTGAACCAAAGATACTTGCCAAAATTGTTTAGGTGCTTTTAAAAGCAATTGCCTTAAATTCAATGAATTTTTACGATTTCTTTTTTCCTCTATTCCATGATACTGTGCATGTAATTTAGGGTTATATTCATTTACAGAACGTACTGTCCAAATAGTTGAAATTAACAGAACAACTGCTGCAATATAATATGCAATTTTGACTGTCATAGGTACTTCACCTTTAGGCGCTACGTTCGATACACCCCAAAGTGTTAATAAGAATGGGAGTAAAGTTGCTATAATCCCTCCCATATTCGAAAAAATTTGTTGCCAAGACCAAGCCATGTCTCTTTGTTTTTCAGGAACCATATCACCAATAACCATTTTGTATGGTTGCATACAAGCATTTGCAGTTAAGTCCATAAAAAGTGTCATGATTGCTCCAAATAAAAGAGCAGACAATGATGCATAACCAAAACCAAGTGATCCTGAATTCGGTAATAATACAAGTGTGATAACTCCTATAGGACCGGCTATTAACAAATATGGCATTCGTCTACCAAATCTTGTCCATGTACGATCCGATGGCAAAAAAAACTTGAAAATACTGGATGGAATGCACTATTCATCGAAAATCATGATCAGCCACGTCGTGTATCTACATGGGGAAGAGATAATAAATATTGGTATGAATCAGCTACAAGTCATGCGGTTGTTTACTTCCTACAACAAGGCACACCATTTATTTATCAAGGTCAAGAAATTGGAATGACGAACTTTCCGTTTACAAGTATAGAGCAATTTAACGATGTATCTGTTAAAAATGAATACCTTATGGTTAAAGAAGAAGGCGGAAACACTGATGCATTATTAGAGAAACACCGCATGGAAAACAGAGATAATTCTCGAACTCCAATGCAATGGAATAATGAAGATTATGCTGGTTTCTCTAATGTTGAACCTTGGTTCCCAGTCAACCCTAACTACGTTTCAATTAATGTCGAACAACAAGAAGCGGATGACCATTCTATATTGCAATTTTACAAAGATTTAATTCAACTTAAAAAGTCAGATGACACCTTTACGTATGGAGAATTCAACTTAATTGATTCAGAAAATTCCAGTATCTTTGCATATACTCGCACATTAAGTAATAAAACAGCAGTCATTGTCGGTAATCTAACAAATCAAACAGTAAGTCTAAAAACTGATCTTGAATTAAACAAGGGCGATTTAAAATTGCATAACTATGATACTGAAATTAATACAGATAATATAAAACCCTATGAAGCATTTGTTGCTATGATTTAGTTAATAAATTTATTCAGTTGACAAATATCCAAAATTCAAACCCACTCATAACAATATAAATTTTAATTTGAGTGGGTTTGGATTTTTTAAATTATATATTATTCACCTTTTTTGTCTAACTTTTAAATTGAGTATTAATAAAGTCTCCTATACTATGTGAATAATCATATTTTTATTCTTAAATTAATCTTTATATCAAGAAAATCATACAATTGATAGCTCTAAGCATTCTATATTTTCAATTTTTTTTCAATTAGAGAAATGTGTTCACTTATCATATTTCTTTGTTTATTCAAGAATTCAAGGTGTGCTCCAAGTATACTTTGTATGTCTATTTTATTTTGATAGAGCATGTCAGTGTTTTTTTGAATTTCTTTTAATGGCATATTTAAATTCCTTAGACACTGGATAAATTTAATCATTTCGATATCGTCGTCTGTGTATAAACGCTGGTTATTGCTGTCTCTATGGATGTGTTTCAATATATTCTTTTTCTCGTAATAACGTAGTTTGCTTTTAGGTATATTGCAATAATCTGAGACATATTCAATGTAATATTGTTTCATGTAAGCATATCCTTTCTCTTAAATCAAGGTTTAACTGATATTATACTCTATATAAACATGAATGAGGAGGAAATACAATGAAAAAAGCTTTAATTGTTGTAACAAACATTGCGAAATACGATAATTTAGACAGACCTACGGGTGCGTGGTTCTCAGAGGTTACGCATTTTGCGAAAGATTTCTATGACGCAGGTTATGATGTTGATTTCGTAAGTCCGAACGGTGGATATGTGCCTCTTGATCCTATCAGTCTTAGCCCTGAAATGATGGGATCTGAGGACTGGGAATACTACACAGATCATAATTATATGAATAAATTTGGACAAACATTATCTCCAAAAGAGGTTAATCCTAGCAACTATCAAGCCATTTACTTTGCAGGTGGACATGGTGCGATTTGGGATTTTAGAAATAACAAAGAACTTAACGACATTGCGTTAAGTATTTACAATAACCAAGGCGTTCTCTCTTCTGTATGTCATGGTGCGGCGGGTCTACTCGACATTAAAGAAAATGGGGATTACCTCGTTCATCATAAAGACGTGACTGGTTTTACAAATAGTGAAGAACAAGCAAATGGTACAACTGAATACATGCCATATTTATTAGAAGACGAATTCATTAGTAACGGTGCACATTTTAAAAAAGAGGATGACTGGAGCAATTTCGCAGTCGTAGATGGTCGCATTGTGACTGGTCAAAATCCTCAATCAGGACATGGCAGTTGCTGAACATGTTTTAAAAATATTAGCTAATCAATAATTTTAAAAAGGAGCGATACACATGAAATCATTAATTATTGGCGCTAATGGTGGCGTCGGTCAACATCTCGTACGTAAACTAAATGCACGAGATGTTGATTTTACGGCCGGTGTTAGAAAAGAAGAACAAGTTGAAGCTTTAAAAGCAGATGGTATCGATGCAACTTACATTGATGTTGCAAAAACAATCGATTGATGAATTAACAGAATTATTTAAACCGTATGATCAAATCCTTTTTTCCGTCGGTTCTGGTGGGAGCACAGGTGACGATCAAACAATCATAGTAGATTTAGACGGTGCAGTGAAAGCAATTAAAGCAAGTGAACACGTTGGTCATCAACACTTTGTTATGGTATCAACGTACGACTCACGTCGAGAAGTGTTTGATGCGTCAGGCGACTTGAAACCATATACCATTGCAAAACATTATGCGGATGACTACTTAAGACATGCAAATTTAAAATATACCATCGTGCATCCAGGCGCTTTAACAAACGAACATGAAACGCAACAATTCAATATGAGTGAGCAATTTGAAAATGTACAAAATCCGTCTATTACAAGAGAAGATGTAGCAGAAGTGCTTGTTTCTGTATTAACTGATGAAGCATTACAAGGTCACGAATTCCAAATCATCAATGGTAATTTGTCATTATCAGACGCAACGAATAAATATCTGGAGGAATAATAAATGAATAATCAACAAGTTGTACTTGCAAAACGACCCCATGGTATCCCTCAAGACGATGTATTTAGAT
>NZ_KV791835.1:0-2856 GCF_001808005.1 Staphylococcus sp. HMSC13A10
CTTGTTCACATCACGACCACAGTCATCAGTGGTTGTATTGTTGCGTTATTTACGCATTGGCTACGTAATCGCAACGATAAATAGGCGACTATAGCCACACCTAAAAAAATCCCCTCACTATTGCCGTAGTGAGGGGATTGGTGTATTCACGCTAGAATTCTTGTTAATCATATTATAACACTGGTTAATAGAAGAATGCAAAAAGATGCATAATTGAGAACTCATAAAATTATATAGTCCATCTAATAAGTGTAGATGCATATGCCAAGCCCCCACCAAATCCAACTAATAGGATTAAGTCATCTTTTTTTATTTTACCTTCTTTTATAGCTAGGTCGATTGATAAAGGTATGGTTGCTGATGAAGTATTACCATAGTATTTAAGACTCTCTAATGCTTTATCTGTTTCAATATTTGCTTTTTCACAAATCGATTCAATCATTCGAGCATTCGCACTATGCGGTACAAACCAATTCAAATCTTCAATACTGTAATTTGATTGATTTAGAACTTCATGGATTATATTTGGAACGTTACCGACTGCCCATTTATAAACGCCCCGTCCATTTTGAACGATATAACCATGATTTTCTAAATCATCTGAAAACATTTCTTCAGACAATTCTGTGCAATATAAGTTATGACCTTTCAAGCCATCTGATCCGGCATTACTTGCAATAAAACTCATTTCTTCTTTATCATATTCTACAAGAAATGCACCGGCACCGTCTCCAAACAAAATACACGTACTTCGATCATTATAATCTGTAATTTTAGACAATGTTTCTGAACCAATGACTAAAATTTTTTTGTTTTGTCCTGATGTAATCAATCCATTAGCTAAATTAAGTCCATATGTAAATCCGGCGCAAGCAGCATTAATATCAATAGCCCCAGCATTTTTTAACCCAAGCTGAGCTTGGACATATGAAGCTACACTAGGTGTTTTATAATCAGGAGTTAACGTCGCATTAATAATCATATCTACATCGGTTAAGTCGACTTGATACTTTTCTTGTAAATCTAATACAGCTTTATAACTTAAATCACTAGTATATTCATTTTCATCAGCTATTCTTCGCTCAATAATACCTGTTCTTTGTTGGATCCATTCATCAGAGGTCTCTACGATTTTTTCAAAGTCATTATTATCCATAACTTTTTCAGGGACATATGTACCTTGTGCAGTTATTTTAGCAAATGATTGCATAGTATTTCCTCTTTCTATCTTATATATTTTTTTAACTCTTACAAAAAATTATATCATGACAAAAGAATCGACGTAAATGTCTAATAGAGGTACACCCTAATCATACAAAATGAATTGTTGAAATTACAGCAATTAAAATGTATGATTAGGGTGTATATTAATTATGAGGTGAAACTAAATGATTGTGGGCTATGCGCGGGTATCATCAGTAGATCAAAATTTAGAAAGACAACTTGAAAATTTAAAAACATTTGGTGCTGAAAAAATTTTTACAGAAAAACAATCAGGTCAATCTATAGAAAACAGACCCGTCTTTCAAGAAGCATTGAACTTTGTGAGAATGGGAGATCGTTTTGTCGTGGAATCAATTGATCGTTTAGGTCGTAATTATGATGAAGTCATTAATACCGTTAATTATCTTAAAGAGAAAGAAGTACAATTGATGATTACCAGTCTACCAATGATGAATGAAGTCATTGGTAATCCATTATTAGATAAATTTATGAAAGATTTAATTATACAGATATTAGCAATGGTTTCAGAACAAGAAAGAAATGAAAGTAAACGTCGACAAGCTCAAGGGATTCAAGTTGCGAAAGAGAAAGGCGTATATAAAGGACGACCCTTATTATATTCTCCCAATGCGAAAGATCCTCAAAAACGTGTTATCTATCATCGTGTTGTAGAAATGTTAGAGGAAGGCAAAGCGATTAGTAAAATTGCGAAAGAAGTGAATATTACAAGACAAACTGTTTATAGAATTAAACACGATAACGATGATTTGTTTTAATAAACGGTTTTTCAATGCAAATGAGAGCTTCTCACAGCGTCTGAAAACTTATGGTGATCAATTATTCTGAGATTTTAATATTAAAACAAGAAAAGAGAGAACCAATAAAAAGCTACCTAATAACTGGTAGCTTTTTATTTATCGTAATTTTAATATATATCTGATTTTTTCATATTTCCAGCCCTAACTTCTGCTGTATCATATATTGCGATAAATGCGTCTGGGTCTACATCATTTATAATTTCTTTAAGTTTTTGTTCTTCGAGTTTATTAATAACACAAGAAATTTCTACAAATGAATTATTTTCTTCATCAATAGTCACTTTTGTAAATGTGCAATACCTTCCCAGTCTTTCTTTAATTTCTTTATTCATAATGTCATAATCTTTTGTAATAATTTTAAACGTTTTCGAACCACTTAGTCCTTCTTCAATAATATGTATAACTTTTGAAGCAATAAAATATGCGAGCGCTGATAAAATGGCACCTTTAAAGCCAAAAACAGTAGAAACAAGTATAAATACGAATGTATTGAGAAATAAAATTAAATCGCTTGTTCCGAAAGGTAACTTTCTAGATAATAAAACGGCTAACATATCTATACCATCTAATGCCCCACCATTTCTAAGGGCAAGACCCATGCCTAATCCAATAACAACTCCACAAACTACAGTAATAAGTAGTGAATCACCTTCAATAATTGTTGGTACAGGATGCATAATCGAAGTGAATATAGATAATGATAAGATACCTATTATTGAAAATATAGCAAACTTACGTCCGATTTGTTTATAACCGGTTCTGTTGCAAAGTTGAATTTATAATATAATTTTAACAAAAAGGAGTCTTCTGTATG
>NZ_KV791836.1:0-27097 GCF_001808005.1 Staphylococcus sp. HMSC13A10
TTTAAAGTCAACAACTTTTTATAATTAATTTTTGAAGTATTTTGTTTGTGTTTCGCTTTGTTCCGCTCAACAAATATATACTATACAGGCTCACAAAGCTTTTAACAACAGTAAAATTTACACTTTCTTAACAAACGAGAACTCCTATTTAATCATATGCCGAACGATATAGACTATCCATTATATAAAGTTCATTTTTTGATTATATATTCCATAGAATTACTCATTTATCCCTAAGATAAACCTTTAATTTACAAACTTTATCTTTTTTTAAATTTTTATTAAGAAATATAAAAAACGCTGATACTATACATATCAGCGTTTAAACTACATTTCAGTTCTACCGGCAATTGCTTTGGATAAGGTCACTTCATCAGCATACTCTAAATCTCCACCAACTGATAAACCTTGGGCTAAACGCGTTACTTTTATCCCAATAGGTTTTACAAGTCTTGAAATATACATCGCCGTTGACTCACCTTCTAAGTTAGGATTCATCGCTAAAATTAATTCTTTAACTTCATCACTTTTTAGTCGATCGACTAATGCAGGTATATTAATATCTTCTGGACCTATACCATCCATTGGAGAAATAGATCCATGTAACACATGATATAATCCTTTAAATTCTCTCATCTTTTCCATTGCGATAACGTCTTTATCATCTTCAACAACACAGATTACTGAACGATCTCGTTGTTTGTCTTCACAAATGTAGCAAGGATCTTTCTCTGTAATATGTCCACAAACACTACAATAAGTAAGTTCACGTTTAACATCTACAAGTGCTTTCGCAAATTGAACAACGTCGTCTTCTTTCATATCTAATGTATGAAAAGCCAGACGTTGAGCTGTCTTAGGACCAATGCCTGGCAATTTCATAAAACTATCTATAAGTTTGGATATTGGTTCTGGATAATGCATATTATCACATTCCAGGGATGTTTAAGCCTTGAGTATGTTTACCTAGACGTTCTTGTGTTAATTTATCAGCTTTATTCATTGCTTCATTTGTAGCAGCTAATACTAGGTCTTGTAACATTTCAACATCATCTGGATCTACAGCATCTTCTTTGATTTGTACGTCAACAACTTCTTTGTGGCCAGTAACTGTTACAGTAACCATGCCTCCACCTGCTGTACCTTCTACACGTTCTTCTTTTAATTTCTCTTGTTCTTGTTCCATTTTCTTTTGCATTTTTTGCATTTGTTTCATCATTTGTTGCATATTTCCGCCACCGCGCATAATTCCATTTCCTCCTTATAATCCTTCATATTCTTTAAATTATTACTTTGTTTATATTATACATACGAATATTAGCCTTGTCATGTGTGGCTATTCATCTATCATATGAACTGTTTCTTCGCCAAATAAATCTTTTGCTTTTTGTGCTATATCCTCTTGTTCTGGTTCTTTTTCATTTTCTTCCGCTTCATGATGTTGATCTTGTTTACGATTTTGGAGATACTCAGCTCTAACACGTAACCATTGGTCTGAAGGCACGCCTACCACTTTGACTGTTTTATTGACGATATTACAAACAACACTTTCTATATTATTACGTTTTTCATCGTCTTTATTAACAATTTCACAATGAATTTCTTCTTCAAACTTAACTAGTACATGATCTTCACTAGCAGCAACAGGTTCTGAATTTTGAAGTAAGCTCACTAAAGATTTTTTGTCATTATTTTTAGCATGATCAATTACTTCTTGCCAATGATTTTTAAGTAACTTAATGTCATCCTTATTCGCTTTATCTAAAACTTTTGCAATTTGTTGCATTGAAAATGCGTTTTTAGAGCGTTGTTGACTACGCACAGGTTTTTTAGGTTGTTGCGTTTGTCCTGATGTAGCCACTCCTTGAGATTTCAAGGTTTTAAGTTCTTGTTCTAATTGTTCCATACGTTGTAATAAAACATCATTATTAGGCTCTGTGGCAACTTGTGTAGTCGCAACATTTTGTACTGTTTCTGGTTTAGCTTTAATCATTTCCGCTAATTTTACTAACAGTACTTCAAAGTGAACACTTTGATTTACACTAAAACGTATAGAAACTAATGTGTCATTAATGATATCAATCATACGATATAAGGTATCTAAGTCAAAATGAATAAGTGCATCATATTCAACGTCTTGGTTAGACGTTTTGTTCATAATAGTATCTCTAACAAAATAAATCATATCATTAATCAAACGATTAACTTCTTTACCTTCTGTAACAAATTGGTGATATCTATTAAATGATTCTTTAACATCACCTTCAACAATATCTTTAAATAATTCATTAAGTGACGCTTCGTCAACGCTGCCTGTAACATTTAACGCATCTTGTAAAGTTAAGTGTTCATCTCCGAACGCAATAGCTTGGTCCATAATACTTAACGCATCTCGCATACCACCTTCAGATGCCTTGGCAATAAACTCTAAGGCCTCATCATCGTATGGTAATGATTGTGAATCAGCTACATATTTCAAACGATCAACAATTTGATTTAAACTGATTGCTTTAAAATCAAATCTTTGTGCTCTTGAAATAATCGTTGGTGGAATTTTATGAGGTTCAGTTGTCGCTAAAATAAAAATCGCGTGTGCAGGTGGTTCTTCTAATGTTTTTAACAATGCATTAAAAGCCCCAGTAGTCAGCATGTGAACTTCATCTATAATATAAATTTTATATTTTGATTCGCTTGGAGCATATTTAACTTTATCTCTAATGTTTCTAATTTCGTCTACACCATTGTTACTTGCGGCATCAATTTCAATAACATCAGAGTTAGTACCTTGCGTAATGCCTTTACAAATCGCACACTCATTACATGGTTCTCCATCCGAACTATTTGTACAATTGATAGCTTTCGCAAATACTTTAGCAATACTCGTCTTCCCAGTTCCTCTTGGGCCACTAAATATGTAAGCATGAGATTGCTTCCCTTTAGAAATCGCATTTCGCAAAGTTTTAGTTACATGTTCTTGACCAACAACATCATCAAAACTTTGAGGGCGATACATACGATATAACGCTTGATAATTCAACTTAGCACCTCCATTAGCAATTACATTCTATTATATCACGCACGTAAACTTGTTCATCAATAAAAGTGTGTTAACGCATAATACTTGGATATTTTACTTTTCCAATTGGTGGATCTATTAAGTTATCCCATAGAAATTTCACTAATAAAGGTTGTGACTCATCTCCATATTCTGAATATAAGCCGAATTCACTAGCCAGTTGATAACCTAACTTTTTAAAATAGTCTTGTTCTCGGTCAACAACAATCGTTGTATAATCTTGGGATTTAGCTCGTTCTTCAACAGCTTGCACAAGAGCTTTACCTAATCCTTGATTTCTTAATTCTTTTTTTACTGATAAAGACGCGATGGTTAAAGCTGTATATTTCTTTTCTTCCGATGTAACACTTACTTCTATTAGTAAGGCATGTCCAATAACTTTATTTTGCTCATTTTTCGCAATGACTTCTAATTCATAATTATAGTCATCTGATTTTCTTAATTTTTTAACGAGTGCTTTTTCTTGCCAACTCGTTTCAGGTTGATCATCATAGTTTTCTTCAATACTATTCAACGATTCTTCATAATCCACTTCGGTTAAGGTACTCAAGTATATTTGCATTGTTTCACCACCATGTTTGTCATTAGCTATTGCACTTATATATCGCTTTAACTTTATCAAATTATGTCATATTTATCTATTTATAAAAAAGAGAGCGACTCATCGAAAATAAGTCGCTCAAATCTATATTTTGTATAATTAGTTTTTTAAAATTAAAAACCGTGCACCTTTGTATCGAACGTATATCACAAACGTTACCGAAGTCGTTAGCTAAATCTCGGCTACCCTACGGCACATATGATAATCCACTTAATGCTGCTTCCGTCAGGACCTGACATGATTCGTGGGTTCATATTGCATAGGACCGAAATCTTCAAACACTACGTGCTTCGGGCAGACTTCACAAAAATACGCCCTCAACAAAGGAATTAAGTCTCGCATAAAGCGGATTTCGAGTACAGGGAACCGCTACCTCCCCACCTAGCACGGTAAGATTTATAATACTATAATTCCTCTATTGTTTGCAAGCTTAAAATCTTATTCTGAAAAATATCTATTAGAACTATTATATTAAAGAAACTACTGGATAAGATTTTCACGACGCCGAGAAAACTCTTTAAATTTAAAATCTGTCGCAATGTGTTTAGATATATTGTATTGAAACTGAGTTGTATCTTTTAAGTAGACTGTACTTCTTACAGTAGCGGTATAAGGCGGATTAATATCGCCAAATACCTCATCATCTATCTTTGAAAATGGTTCAAAAGTAATTGATTTACTCGAATAACTAATCTCTAGTTGTAAATCATTTTCTAAATAATCATATATGGATTGTCTTGCTACTTCATCACTAATGTTTCCAACAATAGATTTTACGAAGAAATCTTCATCTAAAATTTTTACTTTTCCTTCTATAGAACGTGTACGAATAACATGAATTAATTTATCATCTTTTTCCAAACCTAATTCAAATTGTACTTTTTCTGCATCAGCGGCATTTATTTCTTCATTAATCACAAGTTCAGTATGATGTTTTAAACCCAATTGATGTTGTATCTCTTTAAAACTAATTAATTCTGAAAAAGGAAATTCAGTTATCCCTTGGTATATTACAACAGAACCTTTACCTCTAATTTTTTGAATCATACCATCATTAGCTAATAAATCCAGCGCTTTACGAACAGTTTCTCTCGAAGTTCCATATGTTGTAACTAATTCATTTTCAGAAGGTAGTTGTTCACTATATCGATACACTTCTGTTAAGATTTGATTTTTCAATTGTTCATAAATTGTGATGAATTTCTTTTGTACCATGGTGTATTCCTCTTTTAATCGTATTTACTTTACTATTTCTATAACAATCGCGCCAAATCCTGATATTTTATGCTGATTTATAGTTCCGTTTTGAATAATAGTATCTCCTGATATATCTAAGCCATCAGGTAAAGTGACTTCATCTTTTGAGAAATTAGCTATAATTAACCAAGTTTGATGACGATAATGTCGACGATATACAAATAATTGATTGTGATCCATATACATCGGTTCTATATTACCATAAGTTAAAATATCATTTTGATGTCTTAAATTTATTAATGCTTTATAAGTATGCAGAACGGATTCGGAATCTTTCATTGCTTGTTCAACATTAATCTTTTGATAATTATCGGCAGTAGCAATCCATGACTCTCCTGAAGTAAAACCTGCATTTTCTGAATCATCCCATTGCATTGGTGTTCGAGAATTATCGCGTGATTTTTGGTCTAATATTTCTAGAATGTGTTGTTCTGAATAACCTTGGCTCTTCAAATAATGAAAAGCATTCAAAGATTCTATATCTCTATATTCCTCTATTGATTTAAAATGAGGATTTGTCATACCTATCTCTTCTCCTTGATAGATATAAGGTGTACCTTGCAACATATGTAGTGCAATGGCTAAAGTTTTTGCACTTGCTTGACGTAACTCTTCTGAACTATCATCTCCAAAACGCGAAACAACACGTGGTTGATCGTGATTACACCAAAATATTGCGTTCCAACCTCCACCTTCGTAAATACCCAATTGCCAATTCATTAATATTTCTTTAAGCTGATGAAAATCCATTTTCCCTTTAGCCCATTTTTCTCCATCAGGATAGTCAACTTTCAAATGATGGAAATTGAATACACTACTTAATTCTTGTCGATTAGGATTAGAGTATTTAACACAATGATCAATTGTTGTAGATGACATTTCACCTACAGTCATCATGTCTTTATTTCCAAATGTATTTTGATTTAACTCATGTAAAAATTCATGTACTCTTGGGCCATCTGTATAAAATTCTTTACCAATTTTTTTAGAATCTTTAAATTCACCTTTAGAAATAAGATTAATCACATCAAAACGGAATCCATCCACACCAAAGTCTATCCAATAATTTACAATTTTATATAGTGCTTGTCGTACTTCAGGATTATCCCAATTTAAATCAGCTTGCGTAACATCGAATAAATGTAAGTAATATTCATCTGTTTGTTCATCATATTTCCAAGCATTCCCACCAAATTTAGATTCCCAATTGGTTGGTGGCCCATCTTCTGATGATCTAAAGAAGTAATAATCACGATATGGACTATCCTTAGATTTAATCGCTTCTTTAAACCATTGATGTTCAGTTGATGTATGATTGATTACGATATCCATCATTATTTTAATATTTCTTTGATGTGCCTCTTTTACCAAGAGTTTAAAGTCGTCTAATGTACCAAAATTCTCATTAACCTTCAGATAATTACTTATATCATATCCGTTATCATTCATTGGTGATTCATAAATAGGTGTTAACCAAATATAATCAATTCCTAAAAATTGTAAGTAGTCGAGTTTTTCTATAATACCTTTGAGGTCACCTTCACCATTTCCCGTTGTATCATTAAATGACTTAGGATATATTTGATAAACTACTGACTTTCTCCAGTCTTGTTCTTTCATTGTAAAACCACCTTTTTGTACATTGTTTAATAATAAAAAGCGTTCAGAGGTTTGCTAAACATGAACGCTTTAATTTTATGAGTTAGATGTATCGACCATTTTTTTGGCTTTTTGATTACTAAATCTTGAAAATACTATCGTTAAAATTGCTGGTATAATCGTAGCCACTAATATAGCCGGGATATAAATCCACCAAAATTCATTTTTTATTGAAATAAATGCTGGCCAACCACCAACACCCACTTTACCTAATACTTTATTAGCACCAATGAACCCTCCGAGTACACTTGATGTTAGAATTGCAGAGATAAATGGATATTTCAATGGTAAATTCACACCAAATAATGCTGGTTCAGTAACTCCTAATACACCTGAAATACCTGAAGTAAATGCAAGGCCTTCTTCTTTAACCATCTTCTTACGTTTGTAGACAATCCATGCACCAAATGCTGCTGACCCTTGGCAAATATTAGAAATGGCTAAAATTGGCCATAAATATGTGCCGCCTAAACTACTACCCATTAATTGGAAGTCAACAGCTAAGAACATGTGGTGCAGTCCTGTGATAACAAGTGGCGCGTATAATAAACCATATAAGGCACCACCTAACCAACCTGCATGTTCGAAAACATATGTTACTCCATTTGTAATTCCTGTACCTAATATTAAGGCAATTGGTCCGATAACAATAAATGCCAAGAAGCCTGTTATTAACAGTGCAACTGGACCGACAACTAGCATTTTAATGGAATCATGTACAACTTTATTAAGTACTTTTTCAATTTTTGCCAAAACATATGTAGCTAATAATACTGGTAAAACTTGTCCTTGATAATTCAATTGTTTAATTTCTAATCCAAATAAATTCCAAGTTGGTATATGTCCTTTACCGATATCGTATTGAGAGACAAGTTGTGGATTCATCAAAATAAGTCCCAATACTAAACCTAAAATCGGACTTCCTCCAAACACTCGCATACTACTCCAACCAATTAACGCTGGTAAGAAAATGAAGGCTGTGTTAGCTATAACGTTAATCATATCTGAAATATCCGCAATTTGCGGGTACATTTCTATTAACTTTTTAGGACCAAAAAGACCTTCCATGGTTAAAATGTTATTAATCCCCATTAATAAACCTGCAGTTACAATCGCTGGCAAGATTGGTATAAATATATCCCCTAACAATTTAATCAATCTTTGTATAGGATTCCCCTTTTTCGCTGCAGCTTGTTTAGCGTCATCTTTAGATGCTTCTTCTGCTCCGGTTTCTGCTACAAATTGTTTATAGACTTCATCAACTGTCCCCGGACCAATAACAATTTGGTATTGATGATCTGCTTTGAATTGTCCTTTTACTAAAGGATTATCACTTAATGCATCTTTATCTACCTTGTTATCGTCTTTTAACACTAATCGTAACCTTGTCACGCAGTGTGTTGCAGTGTCTAGATTTTCTTTGCCCCCAATTGCATCTACAATGGCTTTTACATCTTTATTATTTACAGCCATAGCCGTCACTCCTTTGTTTTCTTATGCTGATTATAACTTGTCTAGACAAGTTATGTAAAGGCTTTCAGAAAAGTAGAGTTAATCGTTCAATGTTAAATTCACAAATACGCCATTATTAATATTGATTTAACAGTTAAGAACTAATTATGGACTGCGCAGATTAAAACCTGTATCTATCAAATGTGGACGGACATTACTAATGCATTAAAGATGAGGGTTTTTGACTCCAAAAACAAATAAAAAAGGCAAATACTCATTGATAAATGAATACTTGCCTTTTATATCTATTAGTCTTGGATTTAAAATTCTAATGGCGGAGGAAGAGGGATTCGAACCCCCGCGGCCCGTTAAGGCCCTGTCGGTTTTCAAGACCGATCCCTTCAGCCGAACTTGGGTATTCCTCCATTGAACACAATAAATATATTATAATAGCGTTCATTAAAAGTCAATTCTTTTTTTACACTAGAATTTTTTGATTTAAATAACTTTCAACTGCATCAGCCACTGCTCTACCTTCTTTAATAGCCCAAACAACAAGACTTTGACCTCTTCGAGCATCACCAGCAGCAAAAATTTTCGAATGATTCGTTCTAAAATCTCTATCATTAGCAATAATTTTATTTCTTTCAGTTTTAATACCAAATGATTGTGGAATTGTCGTTTCAGTACCTACAAAACCAATGGAAAGTAATACTAAATCAGCAGGCCAAAATTTTTCTGACCCTTCTCCCATTACAGTTCCATCTTCAGTTTCACTAATTACTTGTGTATAGAGTCCTCTAACATTACCAATATGATCCACATCATACCTCATCGTTTGTACACCATAAGCACGTGGTTCTTGACCAAAACGTGCTTCATATTCCTTATGAGCATAATCCATTTTAAATACTGGTAAGGCTAATGGCCATGACGTATTGGTTTCAAAAGTGATTTCTTCAGGTAATTTCGTATACTTATTAAACTGTACGACAGATTTGCAATTTTCACGTAATGCAGTAGCAACACAGTCTGCACCTGTATCACCTGCTCCGATAATGATGACATTTTTATCTTTAGCTGTTATTGTTACCTCGTCAATTTCACCATTTAAAAATTGAGTTTGTTCAGTTAAATAATCCATTGCAAAATGTATACCGTAACCCATACGTCCTTCTAAAGGTAAGTCTCTAGCATTTTGAGAACCAGTGCATAGAATTATTGCATCATACATCTTTTCTAGTTCTTCACGATTGATATCTACACCTATTTCTATACCTGTTTTGAATGTAATGCCAGCTTCTTCCATTAATTTGACACGACGTCTTACAACATCTTTATCTAACTTCATATTAGGAATACCATACATCAATAATCCACCCGGTTCTTTAGCACGTTCGTATACTGTCACTTTATATCCTCGATGATTAAGTTCATCTGCTGCTGTCAAACCGGCCGGACCACTTCCAACAATTGCAATTGTTTCATTTCTATCCGCTTCAGGATATTTCGGTTTAACCCAGCCATTGTCATAAGCTTCATCAATAATAGTTCGTTCAATACCTTTAATCGCTACTGACTCTCTATTAATTTTCATCACACATGCATGTTCACATGGTGCTGGACATACACGCCCTGTAAATTCCGGAAAATTATTAGTTTCGCTAAGTCTTTCGTAGGCAGTTTTATAGTCACCACGATAAACAAGATCATTCCATTCAGGTATGTAATTACCAATTGGACATCCTATGGTTTCATTCCCATAGGATAATCCACTTTGACAAAATGGTGTACCACAATCCATACATCTTGCACCTTGAATTGAAGCATCATCTTTTGAAAATCGATTTTGAAATGCTTTGTGGTTTGAAAGACGATCAATCAAAGACAACTCTGATAATGCTTGTTTTTCATATTTCATAAACCCTTTAAACTCGCCCATGATAATCCCTCTTTCTTAATAAACTACTGCCGGTTTTAATTTTGTATCTATACTGGTTCTTTCATCATAAAATGCTGCTAACATTGCTTCGTCTTTTTGATTATGATGACGTAATTGAATATCAATTTTTTGCATCATTAATTTATAATCTTTAGGTATCACTTTTACGACTGATTCTGAAATTTGATCGAAGCGTTGTAGTAGTGTTTGTGCTTTTGAACTATGTGTATATTTCACATGAGCTTCTAGCATTGATTTAATAAATTGCTTTTCTTCTTCATATGTCACATCACTAAATTCCAAAGTAGAAAGTGCATGCTTTTCTTTAAATTCATTAACATCACTTGGGAAGATGTAACTAACACCACCACTCATACCTTGACCAAAATTCTTTCCAACGTCACCAAGAATTAATACATGTCCCCCTGTCATATATTCAAGTCCATGGTCACCAATACCTTCAACTACTACATCGACACCACTATTTCTGATACAAAAACGTTCGCCAGCTTTACCATTAATGAAAGCTTTACCTTTCGACGCACCATAGAAACAAACATTTCCTGCGATAATTTCGTTTTCACGTGATTGATTTGGCGCTTGAACTATCACCGTTCCCCCAGACAACCCTTTTCCAACATAGTCATTCGCATCACCATTATGATGTATGGTTAACCCTTTAGGTGCAAATGCTGCTAGACTCTGTCCAGCATGACCTTCCGTATGTACATATATTGTATCTTCAGGCAATCCTTTTTCCCCATATTGTTTAGCAATCGCACTACCAGTAATTACGCCAACATCACGTTGTACGTTCTTAACTGTATAACTTCCTGAAAATGCACGTCCTGCTTCTATACTTTGTATAGCATCAGGATATAAATAATTTAAATCAAAACCTTCATCTAAATGATGATCTTGAGCAATTTGTTTAGTATCTGGTCCTTCTACTATGCTTAGCAAACGCTCAATATCAATAGATGCAGCCTTAGTACCAGGTGTTATATGTGAGGCACGTTGTAATAAATCTGTACGTCCTATTAATTCTTCAACTGTTCTCAATCCTAAAGATGCAAGTATTTCTCTTAATTCTTCTGCAATAAAGTACATAAAATTAACTACGTGCTGTACTTTACCTTTGAATAACGCACGTAAATCTTTGTTTTGAGTAGCAACTCCCACCGGACATGTATCATTATGACAAACACGCATCATAATACATCCAAGTACAACTAACGGTGCTGTTGCAAATCCAAATTCTTCCGCTCCAAGCGCACATGCATACGCTACATCTTTACCAGTAAGTAATTTACCATCTGTTTCTAATTTCACCCTACTACGTAAATCGTTTAATTTTAATGTTTGATGGGTTTCGGCTAATCCGATTTCCCATGGCACCCCTGCATGTTGAATACTCGTTTTAGGGGACGCCCCTGTACCTCCGTCATAACCACTGATTACAATTTTGTCAGCAAAAGCTTTAGCTACACCTGAGGCAATTGTTCCTACACCTGTTTTCGAAACAAGCTTAACAGCGATATCCGCTTCTTTATTCGCATTTTTCAAATCATGAATCAATTGTGCTAAGTCTTCAATAGAATAAATATCATGGTGTGGTGGCGGTGAAATTAATCCTATACCTGGTGTAGATCCTCTTGTTTCGGCTATCCATGGATATACTTTAGATCCTGGTAATTGACCGCCTTCCCCTGGTTTAGCACCCTGTGCTACTTTGATTTGAATTTCTTTCGCATGTTGTAAATAATCACTTGTTACTCCAAATCTACCTGACGCTACTTGTTTGATAGCACTTATTTTACTACTACCGTCTTTTTGAGGTTGATAACGTAATGGATCTTCGCCACCCTCTCCACTATTACTCTTACCACCTAGATGGTTCATCGCTTGTGCTAATGTTTCATGTGCTTCTGCTGAAATAGAACCATAACTCATGGCACCAGTATTAAATCGTTTTACAATTTCAGAGGCTGGTTCCACTTTAGATATATCAATTGGTTTACAAGACTTAAATTCCAATAAATGACGTATAAAATCTTGTCTTTGATAGTTGACCGCATCTGAATACTGTTTGAATAACTTATAATCGTTATCACGACAAGCATGTTGTAATAGAAAAATAGTCTGTGGATTGAAGGCATGATGTTGACCTTGTTGTCTCCATTGGAATGTACTACCAGGTGCTAAATAATCTGAATGATGACTCTGTCTAGCTTTATTTTCATCATCAATTTGTTGAATACTAATACCAGAAATTTTAGATTGTGTACCTGTAAAATATTTATCAATAACATCTTGTGATATACCAATAGCTTCAAAAATTTGTGCCCCTTGATAACTTTGAACTGTTGAAATACCCATTTTGGCCATTACTTTGATTACACCTCCTGATAAAACATCGGTATAAGTTTTAACATTAGCTGCAACCGTTCCTGATAATTGATTATTAATGGTTAATTGTTCTACTGTTTGTTGTGCTAAATAAGGTACAACTGCATTAGCTCCATAACCTAATAAACATGCTACATGATGTACTTCGCGTGTTTCTCCTGATTTTGCAACTATGCTTGTTTCCATTCTTAGTCCTTCACGTATTAAACATTGATGAACATGACTTACTGCTAATAACATTGGCATTGCAAATCCTTCATTAGACTCTAATAAACTATCATCTAATACAATAATTCCTGCACCATCTTTAACATGTTGTATAACCGTTTCTGCCAACAAATCAAGACTATGTTCTAAATTATCTTGATAAATTGTCGATACATATGTTGTTTTAAATTTCTTTACATCGATAACTTCTAACTGTGCTTCTGTCATTACAGGCCTTTTAAGTTGAACGCGATGTAGTACAGTTTGATCTGGTCTTAATAGGTTACCTTCTCCACCTAGATAAGATAGCTCACTTGTAACGATTTTCTCTCTATATGCATCAATAGGTGGATTAGTCACTTGTGCAAATAACTGTTTAAAATAATTAAATAGGGTTTCAGGTCTATCGTTCAAGACTGCGATAGGTGAATCATAGCCCATCGCCCCTATCGGATCTTTCTTTTGAGTTACTAAATCAACGATATATTTATTGATTTCTTCTTTCGTATAAGCGAATTGATTTTGCAATTTTAACAATGTTTTTGAATCTAAATGACTTGAACGATATTCAGTATTCTCAATATTAGCGTCATACTTGTCTGTATGTATCCATTTCGAATAAGGATGTTCGCTTGCAATTTCTGATTTCAAATCATTATTTTCAACTACTTTATTCTGTTTAAAATCAACTAATAATAACTTACCAGGGTTCAATTGTCCTTTAAATGCTACTTCAGATTCAGGTACATCTATAACTCCCACTTCAGATGAGAATACAATGTAATTATCTTTTGTAATCGTGTATCTACCTGGACGTAAACCATTTCGGTCTGTTAAAGCGCCAATTTTATCCCCATTACAAAATGAAATCATAGTCGGCCCATCCCATGGTTCCATTAAATAACTATAAAATTCATAAAATGCACGTACTTCTTTGTCATTTGATTTATTGTAAAGCCACGGTTCTGGAATTAATAACATCGCTGCTTTTTCCGGTTCCATTGCTAAAGATAAAAATTCCAATGCATTATCTACAATTGAAGAATCACTACCATCTTCATCGACAATACGGTGTATTTTATGTTGGTCTTCACCAAATAATGTACGAACTAATTTATTTTGACGTGCACGCATCCAATTCACGTTACCTTTTATGGTATTAATTTCTCCATTATGCATGAGGAGCCTATTTGGATGTGCTCGCTTCCAACTTGGAAATGTATTCGTGCTAAATCTTGAATGAACAAGTCCAAGTTTAGATTGATAAGATTCATGCGTTAAATCCAGATATAAAGATTTAATTTGGTCCGAACGCAGCCAACCTTTATAAACAATCGTCTTATGGGACAAACTTGTAAAATATAGTTCCAAGTCTTCTTTTTCAGCGTAAAATTCAATTTGCTTTCTAGCTAAGTAAAGTTGTTTTTCAATATGATTAACGTGTCTAATATCTACAAATACTTGTTGAATATAAGGCATTGTATCCGCAACATGTTGTGCTACTGCTTCTTTATTGACCGGCACATCCCGGTATCCAATAATTTTTAGTCCTTCATTTTCGAAATATTGATTCAATACAGCTTCATGATTGCTTCCTATCACTCTCTCTTTAGAGAAAAACATACCAACAGCATACTCGCCTTCATCTGGAAGCTCTAAATCAGAGAAATGTTCAAAGAATTCAAAAGGAATTTCTGTCATGATCCCCGCACCATCACCAGTCATTCCATCAGCGCCAACACCGCCTCGATGATCTAATCTACACAACATTTCCAATGATTTTCCAATAACATCGTGAGTTCTAATATTATTCATATTAGCGTAAAAACCAATACCACAAGCATCATGTTCCTCACGATAGTCGTATAATCCCTTTTTTAGCCTCTCATTATACATGATGCACACTCCCTTTTAGAATTTTCTGACAATTGATACATGATAATAAATAATATAATGTAATTTTTTCATCTGTTCAATATATAAATTAGATAATATTTATCTAAAAAAGAGAATGATTTGTGTATAAACTGTTATAATAAGTGTTAAATGTAATCAAGAAGCATGGATTGTTAAAGCGAGGGGTTTAATCATGGAAATAAAACAACTTAAATATTTTGTAGAAGTCGCTCGACGCGAACATATTTCAGAAGCTGCACTAGAATTAAACATTGCTCAATCAGCTATAAGCCGCCAAATAACCCAATTAGAAAAGGAACTACACGTCTCTTTATTTAAAAGAAGAGGTCGAAATATTTTATTAACAACTGAGGGCAAACAATTACTAGAAGAGGCAACTAAAATTTTGGATCAGTTTGATAAAACTGTTCAATTATTTCAGCATCAAAATATATTGAGTAATCAAAGTATTTATTTATCCTATAGTGAAAGTGACGTTTCCAATATACTAGGACGACTTGTCCAAACATTTGAACAGCAAACAGAAAGTCTTATTTTTCCAGACTTAAGCGAGGATGAAACTATTTTAGAAGGTGTTTTAGCGGGAGAAATAGATATTGGCATTGTTGAATTAACCGATCAAATCAAGCATCATACAAACCTAATTATGACGCCTTTATTTGAAGAACACTATTACTTATATTCAAACAAAAACAATCCAATTACATTCGCGTTACAACCACAATTACAACAATTACAACAAGAAAATGTATACTGTCTAACAGCATTACCAGAGTCTATTAAAGATAAATTGTCATCTTCAATCCGTACGATTACAGATATACAATTAGCACAATATCTTTTAAAGAATGAAAGAGGTGTAGTTATTACCCCCCAAACGATTTCATTAGATAAACAGTCAAACCAATGGACTAAGGTATCACTTAGTCATACGGAATTAAAGCGTACAATTTGCGTTATTGCTAAAAAGGAAAATCTCAAACCAGATTTACCAATAGCATTACAAACAATAAAAACCTTATTCAACAAAACATCTACATATCATTAAATATGAAATCATCAAATGAACTAATTTAAATAGACAACTTTTATAGCCTTAAAAATTAAAGGCTACGTTAATTTTTGAAATATAAATCAAATAATCGTATAATCATTCTATTATTTCAACTGTAGAATTGAGGGTTATTGAATGCAATTCCATGCCTTTTTCAAAAATAAATTTTATTGGATCGTTATGATATTCATCTTCCTTTTTATAGGATTATTTATCTTTACGTTATTTAACGAAAAGTTCTATCAAATGCCTATAGGTAAAGTTACAGATGTACAAAGAGTCAATACACAACATGTGACTGACGAACAGCATAACAAAGATATCAAATATAAAGATCGACTTACTATCCAAATTTTGAATGGTAAATTTGAAGGCGCTAAATCAACGATTACTAACGACTATGTTAAGTCACAGGCTGATTCAGAACGTTTTTCTAAAAACGATAAAGTTTTATTACATATCTCTAAAAAACCGAATGATGCTTATATTATTGAAAAAAAGCGTGATAGTCTTGTCCTCCTTATAACCGGTGTTTTCCTTATTACTATACTATTAGTAGGTAGACAAGTTGGCTTGCAATCCATTCTGTCACTCATATTAAATTCAATAGCAGTATTAGGAGCCATATACATTCATAATCAAATAGGTAGCACTAGTCTATTCTTATTAATGGTAATAGCTATGATTGTATCGACAACGCTCACTCTATTACTCGTTATTGGATGGCGAATGCGTACACTTATCACTATTATCTCAACATTAGCCGGAACCTTCCTTTGTATAGGTATTGCTGAGCTAGTCATTCGTATGACACATGGCAACGGTATTAAATATGAAACGATGAGTTTCCTAACATTACCACCTAAAGATGTATTTTTAGCTTCTGTGTTAATTGGTTCACTAGGAGCTGTGATGGATGTTGCTATCACTATTGCTAGTGGTATGAATGAAATACTCCAACGCACACCACAAATTAGTATGAAAAGATGGGCTCTTGCTGGAAGAAACATTGGGCAAGATATTATGGGAACAATGACAAATATTTTATTATTTTCCTATTTAGCTGGTAGTTTGCCTATATTCCTTATTTATTTAAAAAATGCTAATACCATTACTTATACTATTTCTATGAATTGGTCATTAGAAGTTGCCCGCGCTCTAATAGGTGGTATTGGTATTGTCTTAACGATTCCAATTACGATTGCTCTAATGGAATTATGGTTTAAAGTAAGGGGGCATCAACGATGAGTGCTATTACTATATTAAGTCTCTTATTATTAATATTAATGATTATTTTTGGTGGTAAAAAAGGATTAATATCATTTGCTACATTATTCTTAAACTTTATTGTACTCATTATTAGCATCTTAATGATTATCTTTGGAGTCCCTATCTATCTCACGACAATTATATTTTGTATCGTTGTAGCTGCATGTAATTTATTCATCTTAAACGGTTACGACGTTAAAACACAAGCCGCCTTTATAGGCACACTTGTAACGACAGTAATTTTAATTTTAGCCATATACATCTCAGTAAATGTTGGTCATTTACAAGGTTTCGCTACAGAACAACAAGACGAAACATATGTATACTCAATGAACATTGGCATCAACATGGTCCAATTCATGATATTTACTATCGTTTTAGCAGTGATAGCTGCAGTGATCGACCTAGCCATAACCATTAGTTCACCTATGTACGAACTCAATGAGACGAACCCAAATTTAAGTCAACATCAATTATTCCAATCAGGGATGCGTGTAGGTAGAGAAATTTTAGCCACATCTGCAAACACAATATACTTGGCCTATTTTGGCGGTCAGTTGACTTTGTTTTTCTGGTTCTTCAAACTCAATTATTCATTCGGTCATATCATTAATTCAAAAATATTTGCACAAGAATTTATCTCAATCCTATTCGGTGGTATCGCTGTTGCTATAAGTATCCCTATCACCGCATGGATAACTGCATTTTTAATTAAAAGAAAAATAAATCAGCCAAATACAAAACAATAAAACAAAGCAGAACGTAGGAATGAAACATGCTTCATCATTCTTATCTACGTTCTGCTTTTTAAATTGTATGTGACATAACATAAACAGGTTTACCTATCATTGTAGATTTACCTGTATGTCGATAGCCAGCTTGTTCATATATATATTTCGCTTTTGGATTATCAGTATTTACAACTAAAACAATTTCATTAATATGTGGATATACTTCTTTAATATACTGATCAAGTTGTTGTATTACATATTTACCAATGCCTTTACCACGATAACGAGCATCTACAACAAATGATCTAAAGAAAATCGCATTAGGATTAGATGAATACGATTCTGGACCGTCACCTTCGTGTAAAGTAAAGAAAGCCAAACATTGCTGCCCTTCCATCACTAGGGTAGGATGTCTATTTCCATTTGTCTTTGCAGATGCTAAGTTATCTAATGGTGGTTTAGCAAATCGTAAATCATCATCTAATAATTCTATTGATTTTACTGCATCATAATATTTATCTTTATATTTCAATATATTCATATTCTCACCTATTTACTCTGCAGACATTTCATTAATCCATTTTAAAACGGCAGGTGCAATCATATCAACATTATCTTTATTAATCCACTTAATATCAGTAATCTCATTATCTGTATGTATATTATCCCAATTGATCGCTGTGGTAGCACGATATCCGTTTAGTTCTGTAAGCATATTTTCCTGCGGATAAGCTTCACCTACTACTGTGCCTATATATGATAACTCACTATCTGAAAGATGAAGATTTAATTCTTCTTTAAGTTCTCTGATAAGTGCTTCTAATTGTGTTTCTCCTTCATCAATTTTACCACCCGGGAAATAATATTTTTCACGATGACGCACTTGTACAAGTAAAATTTGATCTTTTGTTTCTTCAACTAAACAAACACACTTAATCATGTAATTAACTCCCTTTTCCAATATTTTAAAATTCAAAATATATTTAGTATTATGTTATCATAATTCCACTAAAGGTTTGTTTCATCATTTTATAATTTTTAGTGTATAATTAATAAAATATGGGTAATCAGTATATCAAACCAATTACATTGGAGGTAAAATCATGGCAACAAAATCAAGTACAACACGTTTATCAAATTTATTTGGAATCGCAGGCTTTATTGTTGATGGATATAATGGTATTAGATATGATGCTAAAAATAAACAACTTGTTTATTTATCATTAGGTTTAAGTGCATTAGGAACAATCATAGACTTTTATGTATCAATTAAATCTGCTAGTAAATTCCGTAAATTAAACGCTTTAGTATCTTTTGCAATTAATGGTACACGTTTATTTACTAGCTTTAGAAAAGTTAAAAACGAATACTCAGATGATTTCAAATAAACACAAATAAATTTTTAGTAGCCTAGGACATTGGTGTCTTAGGCTATATTCATTCATATCATCAAACTAACGTCTTCCTATTTTTCACATTTCATTTTAACCAACTATTTATCAAAATATTTGTAATTTTCATTAAAAATCTTACTATGACAATAATTCAAAATTGAATAATGTTGGATTTATCATTTTATAATAATCTATAGATACTACCGAAAGGAGCTTGCAACATGATTTATACAGTCACGTCCACTTTACCTCCCTCACATGGTGGTAGAACACAAGCCTTATTAAGAAGAATAAAGTTAATCGATGAAGAATTTAATGTACCGACTAAAATTTTGACGACGAATTATAATAGAAACTATCCCAATATTTATAAAAAATTTTTAGAAGATCATAAAGTTACAGATAATATAGAATTTGAAAATATTTATGAATGGTTAACAAACTTCAAAATTTATGATGTTCCAAAGACCAAAATTTTAAAGAAACCAAAATATAACAAAGTATCAAAACGTATTTCTGGTCTTAAAGCTGAAAAAAATCCTCAAAATCATGAAATTAAATATTATGACAAAAATCATCAATTAGTACGTTTTAGAAAATATTTTTCTAACAACTCAATATTACATTACGAAGATGTTATCTCTCCAGAAACAGGTATGAAAACAATGCGTCATGAATACAACTCTTATGGTTATTTACATAGAGTACTTCACTATTTTGACGGTTCAAAAAAGAAAAGCCAGGAAATGATGTTTTACCCTGACGGTGAAATGTACTGTGAACGTCATTTTAAAGATAATGATAAAAATAGTGTGAATCTTGTTAAATTACTTAAAAACGGAGAAGTCTATGAAACTTTCTCTGACGACAAAGCTTTTGCAAAATACTATTTTGAACATAAATTCAATGATGATGATATCGTATTCTGCGATGCTAGACTTTTAGACGATCCGCTACTCTCCCAATCACATCAAACACGAAACATATTAGTTCTGCATAGTTCACACTTATCTGGTGAAAAAATTAAAAAATCATTTAAATACGCCTTTGAACATAAAGAAAATGTAGAAAAATTTATCGTTTTGACTCAGCAGCAAAAAGAAGATATTCAACAAATGTACGATATTGCAGATAACCAATTTACACTTATACCACATTTTATTGAGGATACTACAGCTAAAGAGCCAACTAAAGACGATGAAAAAGAAGACCGCTTCGTGTTTATAGGTAGATTCAGTAAAGAAAAACAATTAGATCACTTACTCAAAGCTTATAATGAATTTCTTAAAAGTGGTCATCAGACCAAATTGGCGCTTTTCGGTAGAGATGTGGATAATCAAAGAGCAATGATGGATGATTTAATTGAAACATATCAGTTAAATGACAAAGTGAGTATTCACAAATATACATCGAATCCATTAGCAGAATTCAAAAAATCTAAAGCATCTCTCTTAACAAGTAGCTACGAAGGATTTGGTTTAACGATTATGGAAAGTATTTCAATGGGTTGTCCAGTTGTTTCGTACGATGTTAGATACGGTCCGAATGAAATTATTGACCATGGTCAAAACGGTTACTTAGTAGAAGCCAACAATATTAATCAGTTGGCTGAATATATGACTCAAATTATCGAACATCCATTAACAAATGTTAAAAATAATGAAAAACTTTATTATTCATCAGCAGTAAATAACTATAAGCAATTGCTTGAACATTTAAATGTAATTTAATGCTAAACATCCATCTTACCTATTCAAAGGTGAGGTGGATGTTTTATTTGTGAATAATATAATTGATTGAATTCTCTACAATAGTCATTACTTCTAATTTCACGTATCCAATTTATATGAATAAAAAATAAAACTACTGAAAAAGTTAATTAACTTAATCAGTAGTCAATTGTTATATCTATTTATTAGTGAATGTATCGATATGAGCTTACTTGATATGATGGAATTGTTCTATATGTTACAATTCCAGGTTTAGCAGCCCAATTCATTTCTGAAATTAAAATACTACCATCACTGTTAACACGTTCTACAAATGCTACATGACCATAATATCCTGCATCACTTTGTGCGATTGAACCAACAGTTGGTTTACCATCAATTGTGTAACCATCAGCTGCTGCTGCGTTATCCCAATTGTTAGCGTTCCACCAATATGTACTAATACCTTTACCGATTTGAGCACGACGGTTAAATACATGATAAGTACATTGTCCCCATGTATATAAGTTTTGATGATTGAAAACAGGTGTTTTATAACCATTATTACTTGCACTTGCATTACTAGAACCAGTGTTAGATGCAGTAGCACTTCCTGTTACTTTTAACTTTTGTCCAGGGTAAATAAAGAAGTTAGACATCCCATTTAAACTCATAATTTTTTGATAAGATGTGTTATATTTAGCCGCAATTGAAGATAATGAATCTCCTGCTTTAACTGTATACGTTGATGAACTACCACTTGTAGTTGTTGAGCTACTTGGCTTACTTGTACTAGTAGCTTTTCCTGATACTTTTAATTTTTGTCCAGGATGAATAGTAAAGCTATTCAAACCATTCAATTTCATTATGTTTTGATAGCTCGTTCCATACTTAGAAGCAATTGAAGATAATGTATCTCCTGCTTTAACTGTATAAGTAGATGAACTACTTGTTGAAGTTGAATTACTTGGTTTGCTCGTACTACTAGTTGATCCCGATAATTTTAAAACTTGATTTGGAAATATTATATTAGATGTCATTCCATTTAATGATTTTAATTTCGAAACGGAAACACCATATTTATTCGATATAGACCAGAGTGACTCTCCACTTTTAACTTTATGTGTCGTTGTTGCTGCATCGGCTTGCGTTGCTGCAATAGCGCTTACTGCACTAGTTCCAACGATTGCAGCAATAATTTTTTTATTCAATTACTTATTCCTCCTAAAATACTCTATTTATATCTCGGATTATTTATACAATATCTATTATACTTGTTTTATATGTATATGATATTTGTATTTCATGACATTATGATTACAAATATAATAATATTATCAAATTGATTCTTACATAAAATACATTTCTACTATATAAATTGCACATTTCCTCTTTACACTTTAAAGTTACAAATTACATTTTGTTTTTCATAATGTTACTTTTAAAATTATTTGCTTTCATAAAATAAACATCGAGAAAGTAAGGCAAATACATTTTTGTTATAGTTTCTAACAATTTGAAAATGTATACTTCTTACTATCTCGATGTAAGACTAATCATTATTCTTTTAGTTCTTTTTCAATATCTTTAATTTCTTTTTGAGATAAATCTACAGGTTTTTCGCCATCTTTAGTATCTTCTTTCAATGCTTTTTGAGCTTCTTTTGAATGATATAACTTAACTATTTTTTTGTAAGTTTTATTATCTATGTCTTTTGAATTAACTGCAATAATATTAATGTACGGTTGTACTGCATCAGAATTCTGATCTTCTAAATAAATTGGATCTTTCTTTGGATTCTTTCCTGCTTTTGTCGCCACACCATTATTAATAACTGATATATCTACATCTGATAATGCGCGTGCAGTTTGCTGTGCATCGACTGCTTTAATTTTTAAATTTTTAGGGTTATCAACTATATCTTTTGTAGTGCCATTTAAACCAAAATCCTTTTTCAATTTAATTAAGCCTGCTGATTCTAATAATTTAAGTGCACGTGCTTGATTTGATACGTCATTTGGTATAACTACTTGAGCTCCTTTTTTCACATCTTTTATATCTTTTATCTTATCTGAATAAATACCTAAAGGTGCTAATACCGTTGTACTCATTGCTGAGATTTTGGCATCTTTATGTGCTTTCTTATATTGATCTAAAAACGCAAAATGTTGAAAGGCATTCATATCGATGTCTCCATCACTTAATGCTTTATTCGGAACATTATAATCAGAAAAATGCTTGATTTGTACATCGATACCATCTTTTTTAGCTAGTTCTTTCACTTTTTCCCATGCTTTAGTGTCATTAGATGCTACACCAACTGTAACTTGTTTGCCGTTCTTCCCACCACAAGCAGATAATACTAATACCGCTAAAATAATTACTCCTAAAATTTTCTTCATATTGTTTACGCCTCCTATATCATGGAAATAAATAGATTTTAATTTCTTCTAATTTTACGTGAAATAAAATTACCGAGTGATTGAATAATTTGTACAATTATAATTAATACAACTACAGTTATGACGATGACGATTGTATCGAAACGTTGGTAACCATATACAAGTGCTAAATCACCTATACCTCCGCCACCAACATCTCCAGCCATTGCTGTGCTTCCTATTAAGCCTATAATGGCAGTTGTAATTGCTAAAATAAGTGATCCTAATGCTTCTGGAAGTAGGAAATAACGGATAATTTGTATAGGAGACGCTCCCATTGCTTTTGCGGCCTCTATGATACCATCATCTACTTCTAATAATGAGTTTTCTACAAGTCTTGCAATATAAGGTGCAACATACACTGTTAAAGGAACAATTGCAGCAGTCGTACCTATAGAAGTACCTACCAACATTTTGGTAAAAGGTATAATTGCAATTAGTAAAATAATAAAAGGTATAGATCTTAATATATTTATGATGGGGTTAAGTATTTGATGTAAAATCGCATTGGGCCAAATCCCATTTTTCCTAGTAATAACTAGTAATACACCTAGTGGTATGCCGATTAATGCGCCAATTACCAATGCTACTGTAACCATATAAAGTGTTTCATATAGTGCTTGCATTAATTGTGATGAATCTAAACTAGAACCAAACATTTATCTAAACCTCCTCATAATGTATTTTGTTATTTTCAAAAAATGAATTAAGATTAAATTTCTTGTAATTTTCATCTTTTTTGATACGAATCCACATATAGCAAACCGTATCTCCTTGTATTTCAGACATAGATGAAAACAAGACATTCACATTTAAATGATAGTTGTTTATCATTTCATTTAATAAAGGATATTCAATTTGTTCTTGATCAATAAATAATTTTAAATCAATATCACTTTCATTTTTATAACGATTAAAAGAATCTATGAGTGATTTAGAAGGTTCCATATTGACTACAGTAGTTACAAAGTTATGAGCGGTCTTGGTTTTAGGATTGCTAAATACTTCTTTAACGTCACCTATCTCAACTACTTCGCCATTTTCCATAACTGCTACTCTATTACAAATTTTTTGTATAACACTCATATCATGTGTGATCATCATCACTGTTACGCCAAATGTTTTATTTACATTACTCAATAAGTTTAATATTGAATTGGTTGTAGCAGGATCAAGTGCACTTGTTGCTTCATCACATAACAACACTTTAGGATTAGTTATTAGGGCACGAGCAATGGCAACTCTTTGTTTCTGTCCACCCGATAATTCATCAGGAAATTGATTCTTTTTATCACTTAAACCAACAAATTTTAATATGGAATCCACTCTTTCTTGAATTTCTTTTTTATCTTTTCCGCTTAAAATTAAGGGCATTGCTACATTTTTAAAGACTGTTTTAGAATTCAATAAATTAAAATGTTGGAATATCATACCGATATCTTTTTTAACTTTACGTAATTCTCTTTCCTTATATGTATTAATTTCATGTCCATCAACGATTACTTGTCCATCAGTAGCATGTTCTAATTGATTCACTAATCTAACTAAGGTACTTTTACCTGCGCCACTATACCCTATGACACCGAAAATATCATATTGATTAATCGTGAATGATATATTTTTCAATGCATGTATCTTTTCTTTCTTTTTATGAAATACTTTATTTACATTGTTAAATTCAATCAATCATAACCCTCCTCCTGTTTTAATCCCGATAATTATTATCTGAATATTTGCATTATATTGTAAGGGCGTGATCTAGTCAACACCATTTTCTGATTTTTCTAAAAATAGCAATTATTTTAACTTCTTTGTTTTAGATGTTCCATAATAATTAACAGTTTTCAACAACAACCCCATTTCATCTATACCGATTATCTATCAATAATTAACATTAATTATAATTCTTACTTTACTTATATAGTTTATGGGTGTATAGTTAATCTAACGTAATAAAAGGTCGTGAATTTGATTGAAGTTTATTTGTTTAGAATATACTCTTTTGATTAATGAAATTTGTTACAAATATTTAGTGCAAAAGCACACGGAGGTATTCGATATGAATAACGGTACAGTTAAATGGTTTAATTCAGAAAAAGGTTTTGGTTTCATCGAAAGAGAAGATGGAAGCGACGTATTCGTACATTTCTCAGCAATCGCTGAAGAAGGATACAAATCATTAGAAGAAGGACAAAAAGTTGAATTCGACATCGTTGAAGGCGATCGTGGAGAACAAGCAGCTAATGTCGTAAAAATGTAATAACATTTTCAAAGCAACCTTAATGGTTGCTTTTTTTTTGCTTAAATTTAATAAAATACTAGTCAGTCTTCTTATACATCTATTATTATTAGAAAGTATATCTATATCTTTTACATTTTTTATAACTATTAATACATAAAGGAATGATTTAACTTTGAGTTTACTCTCAATTATTTTGATACTACTTGTAGCAATTGAGTTTATCTTTATTATGATACTTCAAACATTTATGACAAGCTCTAAAAAAACTAGTCAAACTTTTAAAATGAGTCAATCTGCATTAGAAGATAAAAATTTAAATACATTAATGAAAAATCAAGGTATTTATAATGGACTTCTCGGTCTTTTCGTAATTTATGCGACATTTTTTAGTAATCATCCTAGAGAACTCATTATATGTATTCTTGTATATATGATTATAGTTGCAATCTATGGTAGTTTAACAAGTCAAAAGTCTATCATTATTAAACAAGGTCTATTACCAATTCTAGCTCTCTTATCATTAATTTTTTAATTATTTCCGTTAAATCGAAACTCGATTTAACGGTTTTTTTATAATAAAAGGCCATTCCAAAAATGGAATGAGCCTTGTGATATCAATATTTCATTTTATTATTTATTTTCTTCTTCGTCTTCATCTTCTCTACGACGTTTGAAGAATAAGAATAGTGCACCTAGTCCGGCTAATAATGTACCGAACAACGTTCCTTTATTAACTACATCTTGTCCTGTTTCAGGTAGTTCACTCTGACCTTTACCTTGATCTTTATCTTTGTTTGTTGATGATTTCGTTGATTTTTCTACTTGTTGTCCATTCATATCTACTACTTTACTACCATTATTTTGGTTAGAATTAGTTACTTCGCTGTTGTTATCTGTTTGTGCTTGTTCTTCAGTATCTCGTTGAACTGAATTATGGGTTGCTTTATTGCTTCCATATGCACGAGTTGATGATGTTGATTTACTATCATTTGACGGTGCTGTTGGTTGAGTTGAATCTTTTGTTTCTTTCGGTTCAGCCGGCTGACTAGGATTTGTTGAATCATCAGAATCTGTCGGTTGTTTTGTATGATTTGGATTTGTTGGGTCGACTGGTTTTGTTGGCTCTGTTGGTTGATTTGGGTCGACTGGTTTACTGTTATCAATAACTGTTCCATCAGTAGATGGTGAGATATTACCGTCTGCATCCGTTGCTGTTACTCCGATATGATCTCCACCATTTAGTTCTTCACCAGTAGGAATATTTATCACATAATTACCATTTTTATCTGCTGTACCACTTGCAGTTCTTCCATCTGGGAACGTTACTGTTACTGTTGAACCTGGTTCTGCTGTTCCTGTGATTGTTTTATCGCCTTTATGAACAGGATTAACAGTTGGTGCTTCTGGTGCTGTTGTATCTTTGACAACAGTTGATGCTTTTTCAGAAGTGTTGCCATCTTTGTCTGTTGCTGTAACTGGTAATTTTTCTCCGCCTTTTAGATCTTCATTGGCTGGAATGTCAATCACATAATTACCATTTTCATCGGCAATTCCAGTTGCTGTTGTTCCATCTGGGAACGTCACTGTCACTCTTGAGTTTGGCTCGGCTTTACCTGTGATTTGTGTATCATCACTTGTCACTGGATTGATTGTTGGTGTATCTGGTGCTGTTGTATCTGTTACCACTGTTGTTGCTGGCTCTGACGTGTTGCCATCTTTGTCTGTTGCTGTAACTGG
>NZ_KV791836.1:27117-27393 GCF_001808005.1 Staphylococcus sp. HMSC13A10
ATCATCACTTGTCACTGGATTTATTGTTGGTGCTGTCGGTGCTGTTGTATCTGTTACAACTGTTGACGCTTTATCAGAAGTGTTGCCATCTTTATCTGTCGCTGTTACTGGTAATGTTTCTCTACCTTTTAAATCTTCGTTAGATGGAATGTCAATCACGTAATTACCATCTGCATCTGTTGTTGCACTCGCTGTTGTTCCGTCTGGGAACGTCACTGTTACTGTTGAGTTTGGCTCTGCTTTTCCTGTGATTTGTGTATCATCACTTGTCACTGG
>NZ_KV791836.1:27413-27562 GCF_001808005.1 Staphylococcus sp. HMSC13A10
CCACCTTTTAAGTCTTCATTAGATGGAATGTCAATCACATAATTACCATCTGCATCGGCAGTTCCAGTTGCTGTTGTGCCATCTGGGAACGTCACTGTTACTGTTGAACCTGGTTCTGCTGTTCCAGTAATTGTTTTATCTTCACTTGT
>NZ_KV791837.1:0-4438 GCF_001808005.1 Staphylococcus sp. HMSC13A10
AATGATTTGCATGATTGTTTTTATACATAAAAAATCGACTCCTTAATCTCAATTTCGTTTAAGGAATCGCTCACCCAAATATATATCTTGATGTATATTTAAATATCGTTTAATATCTAAATATACAAGATTATAAAAACAACTCAGTGTTTTTTTCTTTGAATGATGTCGTTCACAAACTTTGGTCAGGGCGTGAGCGACTCCTTTTTATTTTGTTATTAATATAACACTATCAAAAGACTTGGTCTAATCAGATCAAGTCTTTTTTTATTTAAGCATTTGTATTATCTTGGTAAACAGTTAAAACTACTAAAACACCAAGTACATACTTACTTGTTATAAAATTCTCAAAAGGCTTCTCTGAATTTCATTTCTTCAACTCCTTTTATTGCTTTATTCCAATTTCCTTATTGGTCGGAACCTACAGGGCTTTATGTGTTGTTGAGTTGGTACTTTCTTGGGATTAATCCCAATTCAAGTCCAACCAACTCGCTAACAAGTTAGCTAACACATAGCCCATTCCAACCAATAAGTTTTCTCGGCATAAATGCATGTTCTATAAGTGCATACCTCTATCTCGTTTTTGATTCTTTTGTTGTTCTTGTTGCTGTTCCTGTTCTGAATATAATTCTGGATTCATTTTTTTATCTAAGTTTCCTGCTAAACCATTTAGTTTTGGTTCATCTTCTGTTAACTTATTAACTCTTTCCGCAAAGGTATTTCTTCCTAAAACTCGTTCTAACTCTTTTAGTAAGATTTTTAAAAGCTTTAACGCTATTTCTATATTCTCTTTAAGTGGCTTTGCATTTTCGTAAAGTTGGTTAAAATTATCGTCTGCGTTTTCAATACGCTCAACTGCTTTATTTAATAAATCATCTTTCTCTCGTATTTCCTTATCTTTATCATCTAAGGCTCTACCAGACTTTATATACTCGTAATCTTCCGAAATATCTTGAGCAGCTTTTATCTGTTTCTGAAATTCATTGAAATCTTTTTGGCTTATTACAACATTTCCAGTTTCTTGTATTTCTTTGCTAAATAAACCACCTACTTTTTCAGTTTCTTGCTCATACGGAACATTTATAGGCTTTTTAAGCGTATTTAACGATTTTTGGTACTCTTGCATTAATTTATCGTTCTTTTGCTTTATATGGTCTGTTTTTTGGCTCTCACGTTCATATTCTTGCTTATGATATTCTGTTTTTTGTTTATACTGACTTATTTGCTCATGTTAGCATTTGTTACTTGTCTTGATTGCCCACGTTCTAAATCATATCCTCGTTGTTTAACATGCTCATTAAATCTATCTTGAAACGCTGTTAAAGCTTTTTTATTACCTACAACTTCTTTAGCACTTAAACGACCATCATCAGTTATTGGAACAACGCCATAATGCATATGTGGTGTTTTTTCGTCCATGTGAACTGTTGCATATAATAAATTATCTTTACCGTATTCTTGTTCTAAAAACTCTTTAGCATATTCAAAAAACTGCTTTGTATCTTCTGGCGTTTGATTATCAAAGAAATCATTGTCTGATGTAATTAAACCATCAATGTGTTTAATCGCGTCTGTTCTAATTTTTCTTTTGCCTGTATAATTCTGTTCGATTTTTTCATCAATCAAGTTATTAAAATTCTGTTTATTAGCATTTACCAAATCATAATTTAAGTAAGTTTTACTATGGTCTATATCTTCATTTTCATAATTATTATTTTCTCTTTGAACATGTTTTTGTATGCCCGTTGTATTTGTTCCAGATTTAACTTTTGAAACTCTAACAATGGAATAAGACATATAAAAATCACTCCTAAGCACAAAGGTTTCATGTGTATTTAATAGTTTAAGTCTAACACACTAGACTTATTTTTAATAAGTCGTTAATACGTGTGCTCTGCGAGGCTTAAACCTGTTTTTGCTAACGCAAAAAATGAGTGGCAAAATGCTAGCCACTCATAGTTCTAAACCAAAATATAATATAACTATTCAAACTGCTTTTCAGAACGTTTAAATACAATAATCGTCAAAAGACAACATAAAATAATAAGGATAGCCATGGCTACAAGAATATTACTATACACTCCAGAAGAATAATTTATAAATTCCAGAACTAGTTTACGATTAATCAATTGTAGTGACAATAAACCTCCTACAATTGCTATACCTGTTCCCTCTGATAAAAAACTTGTGAAATTTAGCAAACTCATTCCAGAAGCAACTTCTTCTTCAGAAAGACTACTTGATACTATTTTTGATATAACTGTTTTAGTAAAAGATAATCCGCCCATAACAAATATAAACATAAAAGTAGTCAACCACATACTAAACTCAACAAAAAATGCAATAGTTAAAAAACTTATAGAGATAGACAATGATCCTAAAATAAAAACAAATAATGATCCTTTTCTATCCACTAAAAAACCACCAAAATAACCAAAAACAATAACACTCATGGTTCCAGGAAAAATAACACTATTACCTATTGTCGCTACATTTACATGATAAATAGTTTTCATCATATAAGGCACCATTGATATAAAACCAGCTACTATAGAAAATATTAGCCCACCAGAAAACAAACCAAGCATAAACGGAATGTTTTTCCCTAGTTTAGGATTAATAAAAGGGTTAGAAACTCTTGAAATATGTTTAATAAAAATCACAAAAAAGATTGTGAAGAGTATTAAAAAAGTCCAATTATAATTTGTCGTAAATAACATAAAACATATAATACTTATAGACATTAAAACAATACCTACGATATCTAATGTATTTTTTGTTGATTTACCAGGTACCATTACTTTATAAGAAAAGGTATAGTTACTATTGTAATCATAGGAAGTATAAGTAGGTAAGACCAATGAATATAATGTGCTATTATTCCCCCTATTGAAGGACCTAACCCTTCACCTAAAGCTACAATTGATCCTATAAAACCAAAGGCTTTGCCTTGTTTTTTTCTTGTAATATTTCTAGCTACAACCCCATAATCAGTGAAGGGAATGCAGCAGATCCTACTCCTTGTACTAACCTACCAAAAATCAAAATAAAAAAGTGATTGTGACCAATAAAAGCAATCAATGAACCAAGACAGCTCAAACTAATACCAATAATTAACAATTTTTTTATATTTATATAATCAGATAATTTTCCATATACTGCTGTTCCTATCGAAAAAGTTAACATATATGCAGTGTTTACCCAGTTTGTAATTCCAGGAGTAGTATTAAAATGATTTGCAATATCAGGTAAAGAAACATTTAAAACCATTTCATTTAATACACTAAAAAATGAAAGAATACAAAGCCAAAATAAAACGCTATAAAACAAACCTTTAAATTTTTTATATAAACTAAACAATTTTACCTCTTTACTTGAGGTGACTAAAGTTTATAGGGGTAAATTATTCTTTCACCTCATATAAATTCCCCAAATTTTTAAATAGACACTTCATAAAAAAATCCTCCTAAATTAGAATAGTTTAAATATATCATTTTTGTTCAGTAATATTAATATGTACACTATTTCCAAAATTTAAATTCATGTTGCCAAAAATCGATTTGTTTTTGCAATTGTTTTTCGTTCGCTTTTAAAGTCGATTTCATTAAGTCCGTTAAATCGACTGGCGAAATTTCTTTTATCAAATTCTTATATTTTGTTCTAGAATTTCTGTGAAGCTTTCCCCATTCTTCTTCATCACTCAATAACATAAAAACTATTGCTCTATCCGCAGTGCGTTGGATAGTTTTCCAATCTGGTTGCAAGATATGTAAATCACTAAAGCAATCATTCCAGTAATCCACCATATCTCTTTTAAGTTCGATTTCTACACGCCATAAATGTTCAGACATAACTTCAGCATCTGCATTATCTTTACGTTCTTGCTTTTTATTATAAATTCTAATAAATCTATTACTATCTCTCACGCCAAAATATTTTGTTTCTGGCTTACCATTACGACCATAAAAAATAGTTTTCTTAACTGCTTTATCAGACATTGCATAGTAGTCACTCAAATCATCTTCAAAATCAAAGGCTAAATCTAATCTTGTAAAACCGTCATCTTCCATGTAGCTTATTATATTTTGTTTTAACCAAATCATTTCATCTCGTGTAAGTTTGTTTGGATTAAATTCAATACGCATATTACGTCTATCCCAACTATCTGCTTTCACTTTGTCATATTCAATATAAACTTTTTCTTGAAGTGCTTTAGCTTTAAACTTTGTTTGAAGAATATCCCAAAGTCTTATTTGGGGCTCTACACTCATAAATTTAGAAAGGGCTTGAGCGTTGTCTCGGTTGAGATTTCCAACGATCGTCATTGCATCAAAACTTAATTTTGGATCAGATATGCACACAGTATGTGCGTCCAACCGGCTATTAGAGTAGCCGGTTTTAGAAAAATTGTCTAAATCGTGATTTTCCAAATGATTTG
>NZ_KV791838.1:0-1508 GCF_001808005.1 Staphylococcus sp. HMSC13A10
CAAAAGTATCCCTCAAGTCGATGTATTTAGATTTGAAACAATAGAAACTCGAGAACCATATGCAGGTGAGGTTCAAGTAGAATCCATTTATGTATCTGTAGATCCTTACATGAGAGGCAGAATGAATGATACAAAAAGTTATGTTCAACCTTTCCAAGTGAATGAACCATTACAAGGTCATATTGTTGGAAAAGTCACACAATCGAAAGATGAACGTCTATCTGTGGGTGATTATGTCACAGGCATATTACCATGGAAAAAGATAAATACAGTGAATGGAGACGATGTGACCCCTGTTCCATCAAAAGATGTACCATTACATTTATATTTGAGTGTTTTAGGCATGCCGGGAATGACGGCCTATACAGGATTGCTTCAAATTGGTCAACCAAAATCTGGCGAGACGGTTGTCGTGTCAGCTGCATCCGGTGCGGTAGGCTCTGTCGTAGGACAAATTGCTAAGATTAAAGGCGCAAAAGTTGTCGGTATTGCTGGTGGTAAGCAGAAAACAGCATATTTAACAGATGAATTAGGATTTGATGCGGCCATTGATTATAAACAAGATGATTTCACGCAGCAACTCGAAGCGGCTGTACCAGATGGTATTGATGTGTATTTTGAAAATGTAGGCGGCGCAATTTCTGATGAAGTGTTTAAACACTTAAATCGATTTGCACGCGTTCCGGTATGTGGTGCAATTTCAGCATATAATAATGAAAAAGACGATATTGGACCACGTATCCAAGGAACGTTGATTAAAAATCAAGCATTAATGCAAGGTTTTGTAGTAGCACAATTCGCTGATCATTTTAAAGAAGCAAGTGAACAACTCGCACAATGGGTGTCTGAAGGTAAAATTAAATTTGAAGTGACGATAGATGAAGGTTTTGACAATTTACCTTCTGCATTCAGAAAGTTATTTACAGGTGATAATTTCGGTAAACAAGTTGTCAAAATCAAAGAAGAATAGTGCAAAAATTGCAACACCAATTGTTATAAATGAGTTGTATATATTATCACCAATTAAGAGTATTTAAATATCTTATCTTCTTAATCATTATTATTTATTCTATTTTACAATTCTCCACTAACTAGTGTTATAATCTACCTAACAAACTGTTTATAAGAATAAAATAGAGAGACGTTAGTGAGTCAATAAATGTTTTCAATATTATATTCTGGGTAAATGGAAATTAGATAATAAGCATTCATATTTATAAAGCCTTGTTCTTTTAGAACAAGGCTTTTTCTCCCAAGAAGTATTAGATCATGATACCAGTGTATCTATGCTTATTATTTTTACTATTACTCATCCCAATCAATTTGTAATTGCTTTAAAAAAGCTTCTCGCTCCTTTTCGAATTGAGGATCTATATCACTTCTAACCTTTTTAGTATATGTTCGATCTTCTAACCATTGTGGTGTTTTTTCTCTACTAATATATCGTCTTGAACTCACTGTATTCTTACTTTCAGAGTACTTTTTATTATAAATACGATTTTCAGGTT
>NZ_KV791839.1:0-41205 GCF_001808005.1 Staphylococcus sp. HMSC13A10
CAGAGTCCAACTTTTGGGGTTCAGTACAAAATCAAGTACTTCTTTATTATGAAGATTAAATGATTAAACTTTTCGATAGCGTTTGAGTCCAATGATATTGAGTAGAATGAAAATAATGATAAATAAACAAAGTATCATTACATCAAACCAAATATGATACCAACCTTGCCCTTTAATCATAATATTTGTTAAAGCGTCACCAGCATATCGAAGTGGGAACAAGTAGCCAATATTACTTAACCAAGGTGTCATGTTTTCTAGTGGAAAGATACCAGAAAAGAACACTTGTGGGATGGCAACGATAGGTATGAATTGAACCATTTGAAATTCTGAATTAGCAAATGTAGAGATAAATATTCCCATTACTAACGCTGTAATAGCTAGTAAAATATTAATGAGCAAGACATACCCCAGACTACCTGCTAAGTTGATACTTAATAAATAGATTGAAAACAGGACAATGATAAGCGTTTGTATAATAGCGAAAATACCGTAGCCGAATAGATAACCAAAGACAATTTCACTACGTCTGATAGGAGTTGATAACACACGTTCTAAAGTACCTGTCGTACGTTCACGCAGTAGTGCAATTCCTGAAATAAGAAAGACGAAGAAAAATACAAAGAATCCCATTAAAATTGGGAACATTTTATCAAAATAGTTACTATCTTTGTCTCCATATAAATAGCTATTGTCTATTTTAGTATCTTCTGATTGTTTTCCTTTTGCAGCTTGAGGCATAGAATTGATTATCTTTTTAACGTCAGACATTTTATTTTTCTGAATTGACTGATGTAATAATTGTTTAATTGAACCTGATTTACTTGGATCTTCGTTTGTATATGTGACATGCAAAGTATGTTTATCTTGATAAATATAGGCATCTAAATCGTTGTTTTCTATTTTAGATTTAATATTTTTGTCTGAATCAAAGTGTTTAAAAGAAATATCATCATTTTTAATATTATCAGTAACATGGCTTGATACAGAATCGGCAACACCAATTTTCAAATCGGTATCTTCATCAGAATTAAATACAAAATACATGAGTGTGAGAACTAATAAAGGTGCTAAGAACATAAGTGCCAATGTGCGCTTATCTCTTAGTAATTCTATAATGACACGTTGAATGATAGCCATCAGTTTCATTAGTGTTTAACCTCCTCTGCTTTTATAAAGACTTCTTCAATTGTTTTGACTTTGAATTTTTGTTTTAATTCATTAGGTGTTCCTATAGCAAATAGTCGTCCTTCAACTATGAGACCTATTTTGTCACAACGTTCAGCTTCGTCCATTACATGTGTAGTGACAATGACACTTTTACCTTCATGAGTTAAATTTTTTAATTGAGACCAGACCTGTTGTCGCAGCTTAGGATCAATACCGACAGTCGGTTCATCTAGTATGATAAGGCTTGAATTAGCTAATAGTGTAATTGCCAGTGATAATCGACGTTTCATACCACCGGAGAATGTATTAACAGTCTTAGTTAGTGAATTTTCTAAATTGACTAATTGTAAATTTTTACCAATACTCTGTTTTAATTGTTCACCTTTTAATTCTGCTAAATGACCAAAAAAGGTTAAATTCTCTTTAGCTGATAATGATTCATATAGTGCATCAGTTTGTCCCATATAACCAATATGACTCAATACACGTCGATGGGGCATTTTTTTATTAAAAACTTGTGTTGAACCAGAATTTAATTTTTCCATACCTAATAAGCATTTAATTGTTGTTGTCTTACCTGAACCACTTGGACCAATTAGTCCTAATAGTTCTCCTTCATGAATTTCAAGGCTAATATGATCTAATACTTTATGTTTATCGTATATTTTTACTGCATCAGTTAATGCTGCGATTGGCTTTGTCATATTCATTTACCTCCTTATTTGACACTGTATCTAATTACTGTATATTCAATATAAATCAGATTTACATATAAAAGTATATTAATTGAAAAGTATTAGACAAATCATAAATAGATGTTCAATAAAGTTAGTGAGATGAAGAAAATGGATGAACAAGTGGTTGATAAACGTGTATATAAAACGTTAATGAGAATAGAAAAAGGCATAATTAAGTTATTAGAAAATAAATCATATAATGAAATTACTGTAAAAGACATTTGTCTTAAAAGTGGTATTAGTAGAGGGACTTTCTATCAACATTATAAAGATAAAGATGATTTTTTATTTAAATATCAGCAAGCAATGATGAAGAAAGGAAAGAAACGCTTAGCGAACATTCACTTTACACATCGTCTTCAATTTTTTGAATATGCTTTGAACTTTTGGCTTAATGAAGGGGAATTATTCCTATTATTGTTAAAAGATAATGGTGCTTATACTATTCATCAAGTAATGAAGCAGAATTTACAGCAAAATATTGAAGTACAGTTAATACCTATCTTCAATACTCAAACATTAACGACTAAAGAAAAATATTTTTTAATTATTTTTATGAGCAATGCAGTCTTTGGTGTTTTACAAGATTGGGTAAAGCGTGGCAGACAAGAATCACCTAAAGAATTAACCTTAATTATTGATAAAATTTTTAACACAGTATTTGCCTAATAAGAATTTAAAATACATCAGTATCAAGGAAATTATTTTTAGAATGGCACTATTTTTATTATGTTACACATATCTATAATAATAAAATAAATTATTAAAACGCGCATAAGATCACCTTACTAAGACACATAGTAAGGTGATTTTTTGTATATAGAATAGACATTTTTGATGGGTTTAATATATCAGTATCAATCCCATATTTAAAGGCACAAATTTAATAAATGTATGTAATTTTAATGAAAATTATTATCAGTTATATTGACAATAATATCTTAGTCATATATTATCTTCTTTAAATCGTAATAATTACGATTTGTTTCGTGCAACTGTTTTGCATTTTTGGATATATAGGTCAGAACTGGCTTATATCAATAAATGTAAAAAGAATTTACAACATAAAGGAGTATTATATGCAACGACAAGTTGTTGAATTTTCTAAGTATAATCCGTCTGGAAATATGACTATTCTTGTACATTCACAACATTGTCCAAGTGACTATGCAAGGATTGCCAATCAACTAATGGCATCTACACATGTATGTTGTGAACAAGTAGGTTTTATAGAATCTATGAAGCAAGACAGCGGTGAGACATTTCGTTTGGTCATGAGTGGAAATGAATTTTGTGGCAATGCAACAATGTCTTACATTCAATATTTAAAGGAACACAAACTACTGACATCAAAACAATGTTATGTCGATGTATCTGGATGTGAAAAGTTAGTACCTTGCACGATACATGATTATCAATTATATGAAGTTGGCATGCCCCAAGCACAGCAAGTATCACAGGAATATTTACATATTGGGCAACAGGTATGGCAAGCGATAAAGGTGACATATGACTCATATGTACATTATGTCATTCCAATAGAAGAGATTTCGCCGTCCATTAAACACCAAATAGAGCAATATGTTAAAAATCAGCAGTGGGACAATCAATACAAAACCATTGGCATCATGTTGTTTCATGTTCAAAACCAATTTCTCCATCCTTTAATTTATATACCAGAAGTGGAAAGTTTAATTTGGGAGAATAGCTGTGGCTCTGGGGCGGCTACTATAGGTGTATTTAATAATTATCAAAGTGAAAATCCGTGTGCTGATTACATTGTATATCAACCAGGTGGCAGTATTTCAGTAACATCTAAGTACTGCCCGACTCATGGATATCGTACTTCAATTAAAGGTAGCGTATCTACTGTTGCATCAGGAAAAGCTTATATAGAACAGGAGACGATAGTAAATTGATGAATTCAAAGATAGAGATAGATCATCTTTTACAACAATACTTAAATCAATTTGAAAAGGTGTATCAAGATGTGATTCAGAATCCAAATGACATTAATAAGTTAGAAACATTGGTTGATAGCTATAGTCAATTCATATTGGATTCAACACAGCAAGAACAATTTGTAGCTTGGCAAGATGAAGAGAGAAAACATCAACTCACGCAACAACTACAAGACATTACAGCACAGTGTGTAAAACAAGTTGAAATGATAAGAGCAAGACGATTGTTAGACGGTAAGACGTCTACCTCAGGATACTTTGACAACATTGAACATTGCATTGATGAAGAGTTTGGACAATGGCGTATATGTAAGGATGATAAATTGTTACTTGTTGGATCAGGCGCGTATCCAATGACATTAATACAAGTTGCTAAAGAAACTGGTGCTTCTGTTATTGGTATCGATGTTGATAGTGAAGCTATGTACTTAGGTCAACGTGTCGTTAATGTATTAGCACCTAACGAAAATATTGAAATATCAAACAAAACTGTAGATCAAATACCAGATATCAATGAAGTGACACATATTATTTTTAGTTCAACCATACCTGTTAAATATGACATCTTAGACCAACTATTTGAATTAACGAACGATAACGTGGTTGTAGCTATGCGTTATGGCGATGATCTGAAATCGATATTTAATTATCCCTCACAACCAACATTAACGCATCATTGGCAATGTGTTTATCGATTAGTACAAGAGAATCAAATTTTTGATATCGCATTATATCAAAAGCCTTTGTTGAAAGAGGATAAACCGTATGTCTAACGTATTAATTATTGGTAGTGGTCCTGTTGGCGTACAACTAGCACAAATTTGTCATCAATTATCAATTAAAGATATAGATATGGTTGGTCGTGCTACTACATCCGAGAAATCGTTAGCAGTCTATAACGGTTATCAACACGACGGTATGTTCAAAGTTACAACGCAAAATGAAGCTCATAGTCAATTTGCAGGGGAATTCCGAATTCGTCGTTTTTATAAAGACATTCAACATGTGAATCAAATATACGACACAATTATTTTGGCATGTACTGCTGATGCGTATTGTTCTATGCTGCGTCAATTAGATTCCAATACATTGCAAAAGATCAAAGATATTATATTAGTGTCGCCGACGTTCGGTTCGCATATGATGATAGAACAATTAATGAAAGACAAGAATGAGGATGTTGAGATCATTTCATTTTCAACATACCTAGGAGATACAAGAATCATAGACTCGTCCCAACCTCATCGTGTACTTACAACAGGAGTGAAATCGAAGTTATTTGTAGGTTCGAATAAACAATCATCAAAATTAATGAATCAATTACAGCTATTATTTAAGAGATTAAACATAAAGCTTTCAGTGATGAATACACCGTTACATGCGGAAATACGTAATAGTTCATTATATGTACATCCGCCATTGTTTATGAATGATTTTTCATTAAAAGCTATTTTCGAAGGTACAGATGTACCTGTTTATGTATATAAATTATTTCCAGAAGGACCAATTACAATGACGCTAATTAGTGAAATGCGTCAGATGTGGCAAGAGATGATGGCAATTTTACAGAAATTAAGTGTGCCCTCAGTCAATCTTTTGAAATTTATGGTTAAAGAAAATTATCCAGTGAGACCAGAAACGTTAAACGAGGCAGATATCAGTCAATTTGAATCTTTACCTAGCGTAAAACAAGAATATCTACTCTATGTGAGATATTCAGCTATATTAATTGATCCATTTTCACAACCAGATCAAGAGGGTCGCTATTTCGACTTTTCAGCGGTTCCGTTCAAACAGTTATATCAAAACGAAAAGGGTGTCGTACATATACCAAGAATGCCTAGTGAAGATTATTATCGTACAACGGTTATTCAGTCTATTGGTAAAGCTTTAGAAGTGCCTACACCTATGATAGATGAATTGTTGGAGAGATATAAAACGTATTGTCGACATTACCAAAGCCAACATCCACATCAATCACTATCTTCTCAATTTGAGCTTAACCATTTCCAACAGGATATTTCACTCATTACAACTTATTTAGCAATGCAATAGGGATTTTTTAAAGATTTGAGGTTTTAAGAAGAGACAACACACTTTTCAATATAGAAAGAGGAAAAATTAATGAAAACAAAAACTAAAATAAGCGCAATTTTATTAGCATCAGGAATTGTATTAGCAGGATGCGGTGGTGATAAGGCATTACAAGATAAAAAGGATCAAAAGACACTATCCTATACAACTGTAAAGGACATTGGTGATATGAATCCTCATGTTTATGGAGGATCAATGTCGGCGGAAAGTATGATATATGAACCATTAGTACGTAACACTAAAGATGGTATCAAGCCATTATTAGCTAAGAAATGGGACATCTCGAAAGACGGGAAGACATATACGTTTCATCTAAGAAAGGACGTCAAATTCCATGATGGTTCAAAATTTAATGCAGACGCTGTGAAGAAAAATATTGATGCCATACAACAAAACAAAAAGTTACATTCATGGTTAAAGATTTCGACATTAATTGATGATGTCAAAGTGAAAGATACATACACGGTACAAATTCATTTGAAAGAAGCATATCAACCTGCATTAGCAGAATTAGCAATGCCTCGTCCATATGTGTTTGTATCACCTAAAGACTTTAAACATGGAACGACTAAAGATGGCGTGAAATCGTTTGATGGTACAGGTCCGTTCAAAATGGGCGAACATAAGAAAGATGAATCTGCTACCTTTAATAAAAACCAACACTATTGGGGAGAATCTTCTAAATTAAATAAGGTAGAAGCAAAGGTTAAACCAGCAGGAGAAACAGCATTCTTATCTATGAAAAAAGGTGAGACTAACTTTGTATTTACTGATGATCGAGGTACAGATAGTTTAGATAATGATAGTTTAAAACAACTCAAAGAAACTGGAAATTACCAAGTCAAACGTAGCCAACCGATGAATACCAAAATGATTGTTGCTAACGCTGGTAAGAAAGATAGTGCGGTAAGTAACAAATCGGTTAGACAAGCCATTGGACACATGGTTGACCGCGATAAAATCGCAAAAGATATTCTTGATGGAGAAGAAAAACCAGCTACACAACTTTTTGCAAAGAACGTGACAGATATTAATTTTAATATGCCTACGCGTCAATTTGATAAGAAAAAGGCTGAAGCATTATTAGATAAAGCAGGCTGGAAGTTAAATAAAGATAAACACGTACGTCAAAAAGACGGTAAAGACTTAGCTATGTCAATGTACTATGACAAAGACTCAACAAGTCAGAAAGAACAGGCAGAATTTTTAGAAGCAGAATTTAAAAAGTTAGGCGTCAAATTAAATATAAATGGTGAAACATCAGATAAAATTGCTGAACGTCGTACATCTGGTGACTATGATTTAATGTTCAATCAGACATGGGGATTACTTTATGATCCACAAAGTACTATTGCTGCATTCAAATCAAAAACAGGTTATGAAACTGCTACATCAGGTATTAAAGACAAACAACAGTTATATAACAATATCGACAATGCATTCAAAATTAAAAATGCGAAAGAACGTTCAAAAGCTTATCAACACATTTTAAAACAAGTCGATGATGAGGGTGTCTTTATTCCAATTTCTCATGGCAGTATGACCGTAGTAGCACCTAAAGACTTAAAAAATGTATCCTTCACGCAATCACAATATGAATTACCATTTAATGAAATGCAATATAAATAAAGGAGCATCTAAATGTTCAAATTAATAATAAAACGTATTGCACTCATGTTTCCGTTATTGATTGTAGTGAGTTTTATGACATTTATGATGACGTACCTATCCAATGAAGATCCTGCTGTAACGATTCTACATGCACAAGGAACACCGAATGTTACAGAGCAATTAATTACTGAGACGAAAAAGAAGTATGGTCTTGATGCACCTATTCTTATTCAATATAAAGAATGGTTACAACAAGCAATACAATTTAAATTTGGGACAAGCTATATTACAGGAGACCCGGTTTCAGAACGTATAGGTCCTGCATTTATGAATACATTAAAATTAACATTAATTTCTAGTCTATCAGTTATGGTGACATCTATCTTTTTAGGTGTGGTGAGTGCACTAACTAGAGGTCGTAGTACAGATCGAGTAATACGATTGATAGCATTCTTTTTAACAGCTTTACCATCATATTGGGTAGCATCAATGCTCATTATTTTTGTATCAGTTAAGTTAAATTTATTACCAACATCAGGATTAACTGGACCAGAAAGTTATATTTTACCTGTTGTAGTTATTACAATGACGTATACTGGTATTTACTTTAGAAATGTACGACGAGCGATGATTGAACAACTTAATGAAGAGTATGTGATGTATTTAAAAGCGAGTGGTGTATATACTATAACCTTATTAAAACACGTATTACGCAATGCATTACAAGTCGCTGTATCTATTTTTTGTATGTCGATACCTATGATTATGGGTGGCTTAGTCGTTGTTGAAAATGTTTTTGCATGGCCAGGATTAGGACAATTGAGTATTAAAGCAATTGTCGAACATGATTTTCCAGTTATACAAGCTTACGTGTTAATTGTTGCAGTTTTATTTATTGTCTTTAACACACTGGCAGATATTATTAATGCCTTGTTGAATCCTAGGCTGAGGGAGGCGACAAGATGATGATTTTAAAACGATTATTACAAGATAAAGGTGCAGTAATTGCATTAATTGTTATAGCGACTTATATCATACTCGGGTTAACAGCACCGTTCATTACAGTCCATGAACCCAATCATATCGATACAGCGAATAAATTTGCTGGTATTAGCACATCACATTGGTTAGGCACAGACCATTTAGGAAGAGATATATTGACGAGGGTTATTTATGCTATTCGACCAAGCTTATTATATGTATTGATTGCATTATTTGTATCGGTCGCAATTGGAGCCATACTCGGATTTATATCTGGATATTTCCGGGGTTATATTGATGCATTGATTATGCGATGTTGTGATGTCATGTTGGCATTCCCAAGTTACGTTGTCACTTTAGCGTTAATTACATTATTCGGAATGGGTGTGGAAAATATTATTCTGGCATTTATACTTACACGTTGGGCATGGTTCTGCCGTGTAATACGTACTAGTGTCATGCAATATACCGCAGCCGATCATGTAAAATTTGCTAAAACGATTGGTATGAGTCATTTATTGATTATTCGTAAACATATTCTTCCATTAACATTAGGCGATATTGCCGTTATTTCTAGTAGTGCCATGTGTTCTATGATATTACAAATGTCAGGATTTTCATTTTTAGGTTTAGGAGTAAAAGCACCAACAGCGGAGTGGGGCATGATGTTAAATGAAGCACGTAAAGTGATGTTTACTCATCCTGAATTAATGGTGACTACTGGTATTGTTATTGTCATTATTGTTATGGCATTCAATTTTCTATCAGATGCGTTGCAAGTGGCAATAGATCCACGCATTTCTTCAAAAGAAAAATTACGTGCAGTTAAGAAAGGCGTGATGCATGAATGACGTTGTTAAAAGTAAATAATTTAACAATTATAGATTCTTGGACAGGTAATGTACTTGTTGATGATATTAACTTTCAAGTTGAACATGGTGAAACACTAGGTTTAATAGGTGAAAGTGGTAGTGGTAAATCCATTACTTGTAAATCATTAATTGGACTTAATCCTAATCGTCTTAAAGTTACTGGAGACATTTGTTTTGAAGGTCAACAACTATTGAATTTGTCAGAGCAACAATTACGACAATATAGAGGTAAAGATATTGCGATGGTCATGCAGCAAGGTGCAAGAGCTTTTGATCCGTCATCAAGAGTCGGCAAACAAATGATGGAAACAATGCAAGCACATACATCATTATCAACACAAGAAATTGAAGAAACGCTTATTAAATATATGACGTATATGAATTTAAAAGATCCTAAAACCATTTTGGCATCTTATCCATATATGTTGTCAGGTGGCATGCTGCAACGGTTAATGATTGCCTTAGCCTTAGCATTAAAACCAAAACTCATTATTGCAGACGAACCAACAACTGCATTGGATACGATTAATCAATTTGACGTGTTGGAAGCATTTGAAGATATTAAACAACATTTTGATTGTGCCATGATATTTATTTCGCATGATTTAACAGTTATTCATAAAGTTGCAGATCATGTACTCGTTATGAAAGAGGGACAATTGGTTGAAGAAGGAACTAAAGAAGCGGTCTTGCATGATCCTCAACATGAGTACACGAAATATTTATTATCCACAAAGCAAAAGGTGAATGATTATTTTCAACGTGTAATGAGAGGAGATTGTCATGCTTAAAATATCAAATGTTGAAAAGCATTATGACAAACGAACGCGATTTAGCTCTAAAACAGAACCTATCGTTAAAGATGTAAGCTTCGATTGTCCTGTAGGTCAATCTATCGCTATTATCGGTGAGAGTGGCAGTGGTAAGTCTACACTAAGTCGTATGATATTAGGCATTGAAAGACCAGACAAAGGTAACGTGACATTAAATGAGCAACCGATGTATATAAAAAAGGTAAGACGTCATCAAATTAGTGCAGTATTTCAAGACTATACATCGTCATTACATCCTTTTCAAACTGTAAGAGATATTTTATTCGAAGTCATGTGCCAGTGCGATAAACAAAGCTTGAAAGAAATGGAAACAACGGCAACTCAATTATTAGATGAGGTAGGATTATCCAGTAATTTTCTAGAAAAATATCCCAATATGCTATCGGGCGGAGAGGCACAACGTGTTGCTATTGCAAGAGCAATATGTATTAACCCAACATATATTTTATTTGATGAAGCCATAAGCGCGCTAGACATGTCGATACAAACTCAAATTCTAGATTTATTGAAACGGTTAAAAGAAGAACGGAACTTAAGCTATATATTTATTACGCATGATATTCAAGCGGCAACGTATTTATGTGATCAATTAGTTATTTTTAAAAATGGTCAAATTGTGGAAAGCCTTCCCACATGCCATTTAAATACAACACGTAATGCTTATACAAGAGCGTTAATAGAGAAACAATTATCATTCTAAGGAGTGAGTTAATGAAAGGTGCAATGGCTTGGCCATTTCTAAGATTATATATACTAACTCTCATGTTCTTTAGTGCGAATGCCATTTTGAATGTGTTCATTCCATTACGAGGTCATGATTTAGGTGCAACCAATACAATGATAGGTATCGTTATGGGTGCCTACATGTTGACTGCAATGGTCTTTCGTCCATGGGCAGGACAAATTATTGCACGTGTTGGTCCAATTAAAGTACTACATATTATTTTGATTATTAATGCTTGTGCACTGATATTATATGGATTTACTGGATTAGAGGGATATTTTTTAGCAAGAGTGATGCAGGGTGTATGTACGGCATTCTTTTCGATGTCGCTACAACTAGGTATTATAGATGCTTTACCTGAAGAACATCGCTCAGAAGGTGTCTCTTTATACTCTCTATTTTCAACGATACCTAATTTAGTAGGACCACTCATTGCTATAGGTATTTGGCATCTGGATCGAATGTCAGTATTTGCCGTAGTCATGATTGCTATAGCGTTAACGACAACATTCTTTGGTTATCGTGTCTCATTTGCAGGTAAGGAACCTGATACTAGTCACAAAGTTGAACCCTTACCCTTTAATGGTGTGACTGTGTTTGCCCAATTCTTTAAAAATAAGGAACTCTTAACGAGTGGGTTGATTATGATTATCGTGTCGATAGTCTTTGGCGCAGTGAGTACATTTGTTCCATTATATACTGTGAAATTCGGATTTGCAGACGCCGGTATATTCTTAACGATTCAAGCGATAGCGGTGGTATTAGCTAGAATTTATTTACGTAAATACATTCCATCTGATGGGTTATGGCACCCGTTGTATATGGTGAGTGTGCTGATGTTGCTTGCCGTTGCAGCGATGTTAGTTGCTATTGGACCTAACATACACGCACTCATATTTTATAGTAGTGCCATATTGATTGGTACGACACAAGCACTTGTTTATCCAACGCTAACATCATATCTAAGTTTTGTGTTACCGAAAGTTGGTCGTAATATGCTATTGGGTTTATTTATTGCATGTGCAGATTTAGGTGTGTCATTAGGTGGAAGTCTGATGGGCCCCTTGTCAGATTTAGTAGGATTTAGCTGGATGTACACCATTTGCGGATTGCTTGTTGTGTGTATGATTGTGATGAGTATGTTTAAAGGAGCACGATATGTTAAATAGAAAGATGTTATTAGTCATAGTCATTTAGTTGAAATATTAAGCGGTTGTCTTTGTAAACTAATTGCTTGTCTACTTTTTGATGTGAAAATATGTTCTGAAGTAGTACTTAGGTATCTCTATATTTGTGATTTTATATTATGTATAAAGATTACCAAGCCTTTATGAGTGGAATAGATGTAATATCACAATAAGAAGGGTCGTATAACCATGATTAGAGATATTAATGAAGTCACTGTTCCAGATAGTAAGATTGTTCAAGATGCACAAGGTATTGTTCACGAACATGGTAATGAATTAATTTGGAATCATTCAAATAGAGTATATTTATTTGGAGAAGTTAAAGGTATTCAAGATAAACTCAAATACGATAAAGAGTTACTATATATTACTGCTTTATTCCATGATTTAGGTCTAACTAATCAATATAGTAGCGATGATTTGCGTTTTGAAGTAGACGGCGCTAATGCGGTGAGACAATTTTTAGAAACGTATAACTATGATGAAAGAGATTTACAATTAGCATGGGATTCTATTGCATTGCATACGACACTTGGAGTAGCAGAGCATAAAGAGAATAACGTAGCATTGCTATATCATGGTGTTGGTATGGATGTTATGGGAGATAATTGGAATCAATATTCTGATGAAATTCGAAAAGCAGTTGTAGATAAATTTCCACGTGGCAATTTTAAACATGATGTGATTCGAGCATTTTATGATGGTTTCAAACATAAACCAGAAACAACATTTGGTAATATCAAATCTGACGTTATTAAATATTTTGAACCAGAATATCCTCAAAATAACTTCTGTTCATGCATTTTACGTTCAAATTGGGATCATTAGATTTGGAACTTAAGTTCGACGGAATATGAAAATTAAATAGGAATTTAAATTAAGGAGTTCTCGTACATAGTGTGCGAGGACTTTTTATTTTGTTTTGAAAAATCATTCTAATCAATTTTTAATGTTAATTATAAAAATAAAGAATACTAATAAACTATTTTTTATTTTGGAGTAATGTTATATTAATTATATAATTAATTAGTTTTAAATATTAAGATATATAAGGTGGTTTTGATATGGAAGAAAATAGATTTGATAACGATAATGTAGATGTAAATAGAAATCAATTTAATCAAGAACAAAGTAATGATATCAAACCTAAAGGAAATCTTGCGCTAAATATTTTAATATTTATAGGTTGGATGATATTAGCACAATTACCAGTTATTGCAATAATAACTCTTGTAAGTCTTTCTGTTAAAGCTGAGGTTTTAAGTATAACAATAGGTACTATTATATATCTTTTTGTTATTGCTATAGTGATTTGGTTAATAAGACGATACTACTTAAATCATACATATGAAAAAACAAAAGGTTTTAGTCTTAAAGACTTAGGTATAGCCATAGGTTGGGCAATTATATTAAGACTAGTTGTATATGGATTCACATACTTACTAAAATTAACCACTGGTTCAATGCAAACAGATAATGATAAATTGCTTTTTGGTGACGTCAATGCTCAAGCACAAGACGCTAGTCAACTTGGACAAGTATTTCCCGTAATTATATTTGTGATTACACTTACTTTTTTAGTTCCATATCTAGAGGAATTGATTTATAGAGGCATTTTTAAAGAAACACTATTTAGAAAATCAGTATTCTGGTTGCCTTTCATACTTTCATCGATTGTCTTCGCCTCACAACATGGCATTAATAATATTATTGCATTTTTAATGTATATGATAATGGGTATGATTTTTTATCTTGCTTACTCAAGAAGAGGTAACATTAAAGACAGTATGACAGTACATATGATTCATAATGGCCTTATTGGTGTTATGATACTCATCAATTATTTTTATATATTGTTTAAATAATAAAGTGATAGTTGAGATAAATGGAGGTTACAGTAGATAACATATTCCTTTCGAAAAAGCAGTCGACGAGAAAAAATATTATAAGAAAATATTAATGTTTCGCTAAAACAGGTCTAGTACTTACATGAAAAGATTTTATTAAAAATTGAAAATGTAAATCACAAAGAACAAGGTGGATTGACTCATTAAAATACAGAAAGAAGTGACTTATAGTTGATTTCTAAAAAATTGTTGAGTGTTATATTACTACCAATCATTGCAATAATCATCATTATAAGTGGTTATTATGGATTTAAAATTACTAAAGAAAACGCAATTAAAGGTAGTCTTTCACATATATTTAAGCCACTTCCTATGAAAAATCTTGATGTTTTATTTGATAAACAAGGGATAAGAGCTGAAGAAAAAGGTGGCAGGGGATTAGAAGCCGACGACAAAGGTGTATGGGAACTCAAATCCTTTACAACGAAACGTAAAGGTGAAGAAGGGGACACTGTAACTGAAGGTGTTGAGATGAAATTTAATAGACAGACTCATGATGCTAGTGGTTATTACTTTGTAGATAAAGATAATTATAACAGTGAGACTTATGAACATGATAAAGAGGAAAAACATTATCCCGTTGAATATAAAAACAAAAAGCTTAAATTAACTAAAGAAGCAAAAGAAAAGGGGATTAGTAAATCATTAGAACAGAAGATAAATAATTTTAAATTTTTAGTAGAATTTGCTGATTATAGTGATATTAAAGATTATAAAAATGGAACCATAACTTATAGTTATGGTGATAGACCGTCTTATACCGCAGAATATCAACTTGATAATAAAGATAAAAATGTAAAAGAGATTAAAAACCGTTTTGATATTAATACGAATAAAGCGCCAAAAGTTTTATTTGATGAATCAGGAAACATAGGTGCTCGTAAAATAGGTGACCAACATATAGAATATAATTTTGTAGATAATGACAAAGAAACCATAACTTATACAGATATCATCGAATTTACACCATCAGAAGACGAAGAGGATAATGAAGTGAGTATTGAATAAAATAATATGGTGAAATTAATAAAAGTAACTATTTTTTATAGTATGTCGGGTATAAACTAATTGAATATGTAGACAAAAGAAATATTTATTAGATGCAGAACAAAATATGTTTGCTTATGATGTTTATGGTTACGATGGAAACACAATTGTCTTATAATCAATATGAGGCAATAGTTATTACATAATATCTCAAAATGATATATAAATAAAAAAACAAAAATCAAGCTGAGCGCCCAATTCGGTTGCTCAGCTTGTTTGTTATCTTGTGATACTGTCTCTATCGTATCGATAGTATTTGGCTTGTGTTTCGGTAATGCGTTGTTGTGTATCTTTATAAATAGAAATACCATTTTCAGTTTTATGAAATTGATAATTTAATTGATGAGCAAGTTGTTCAATATTGATAAAACGACTATCCTGACCTTGTTTTTCAATAAAATACTCGACTTCATAGTCTTTTCCATTAATATCAAATAGCAATTCGACAACATCATTTCTTAACCAAAAATCACCATGTTCCTTAATAATCTGGTTCTTAAATAAAGGTAGTCTCACGTGATTGTATTCAATATGATACTGCGTAAAATCATCGATATTTAAATCATTCTCTTTCTCTCTGACATCATAGATAGGGCCACCTGCAACTGTCCCTTCTCTTGTATTATCAGCGCCACCGATAACACCATTTTCCAAAAATTGTAAACCATGTACATCACCAATATAAGGGTCTGGTCGATGTTCAAAAGCGTGTCCCTTGGCAATAAGTTTCAAAATAAGTGTTTGATCAAATTGTGGTTCCCATTCTATACGAGAAGGGTTACTTGTGTATATTCTTGGCTCATCAATTGCTTCCTGGATAGACATCCCGAAGTCTAAAACGTTAATAATGGTTTGTACAACACTAGCGATGATACTAATTGCACCTGGTGCGCCAACTTCCATGATAGGTTTCCCATTTTCAGTAATGATTGTTGGGGCCATATTACTCAACGGACGTTTATGTGGTTCGATTTCATTAATACCACCTGAGATGACATCAAAGCCGTCCATTGTGGTATTAAGTAAAACACCGTAACCTGGAACTGTAATACCAGAACCATAAATCATTCCTATAGATGTAGTGAAAGAGGCTACGTTACCAAATCGGTCTGTTACAGAAAAATGTGTCGTTTCGGTATGGTTTTCATCTATATGAGTATGACTTTCTACACGAGAACTATTACTTAACTCACCATGTTCAATATTAAAATTAGCAATATGTTGATTAATGATTTCGCTACGTTGCTTTAAATAACCCTCATCAATAAGCTCGCTGACTGGTACATCATAAAAGTCCTCATCAGCAATATATTTGGCACGGTCACTGTAGGCAATCTGCATTGCTTGAACAAGATGATGTAAGTAATCGGTGGATCGTGCTCCCATACTTTTTAAATCAAATGATTCTAGTATTTTCAAAATTTGTATCAAAGTAATACCGCCTGAACTAGAAGGTCCCATAGAATGTATTTGATAACCTCGATATTGGGCAGTTATAGGTTGTTTGATACGAATATTATAATGCTTTAAATCTTCTTCATTAATTGTCCCACCATATTTGTTTACAACATTTACCAATTGTTTCGCGATATTGCCAGTATAAAATGCGCCAAACCCTTTATCTCTTAGTAAGCGTAATGTACGAGCTATTTCTGGAGATTTAATCCAATCCCCGTCATGGATATAATCATCATCTTCTTTAGTAAATGCACGACGTGTTTCAGCGTACTTGTTAATTCTTTTAAGTTGTTGTTGTGAATATTTTTCAATCGCCCAATTAGCACGATGACCGTGTTCGGCTAATTCAATCGCCGGGTTAATCAAGTCAGCTAAATTCAATTTGCAATAATGTTTGTGTAAATATTCAAAGAGCTTTGCAATTCCTGGAACCCCCACGATAGAGCCATGTGTCGTTAATTCTAAAAAACTTTTATAGTGTCCTTTTTCATCTAAATAAAAGTGCTTGTCTACATTGCTAGGGGCAGTTTCACGTGCATCGAATATAGTTAAATCGCCTGACGTATTGTCATAATATAATAAGTAACCACCGCCACCTAATCCAGAGGTAAAAGGTTCCACAACATTAAGTACTAGTTGAATGGCGATTACTGCATCTATGGCAGTTCCACCTTTATCAAGTATATCTTTTCCCACTTTAGCTGCGAGTGGATGTGACACTGAAACCAAGCCTTCTTGTGAAGTTAATTGATATTTGAAATGCGTGTCCGACATCGAATAGTGCCTTCTTTCTAAAATAGAAATCTTTGATATGAGTTATTTTCTTTGATTAATCTCAGATTCAACTTTATCTAAATCTTGTTTTTGCTCATTACCTGTATCAAGTAATGGTGTAACAGGTGAACTTATTTTGAATTTATCTCCACGGTAAAACTTAATGAATTGATCTTGGTCTATAGCATTAACCACAGCTCGTCTTAAATGTGGATTGTCTTTAAATACACCACTCTTACTATTTAAAATTAAGAATACCGATTTACGTCCATGTTTACTAATCATACTTAAATCTTTATCAGATTTTATTAATTCAAAATGTTTTTGATCTATGTCAGCAAGTATATCGATTGCATGGTTTCTTAATTCGGACAGTGCACTTGCTGGGTCACCATTGAATTTCAAAATAATATTCTTAATTTTAGCTAGACCGTAGCTGTTTTTTTCATCGATATTAAAACCTGGATTACGTTGGAAAGTAGCTTGATAATTGTCTTTTTTAGTCATAATGTACGCACCACTAGTAACGAGTTCATTTTGACCGTCATCAGATTTAGGTACAGTATTAGGTGCTCCAAAATCTTTGCCTTCTTCTTTCAGCTTTTCAACGTAATGTTTTGATAAAATACCAGCTGATGAGTGTGTTAAATAGTTAACTTCTTTAGGCATTGGTTGATCAGTTGTAATTTTAATAATTTGATATTTACCTTCAGCATTATTAACTTCACTATCTTGATTTGTTATATCTTTAACTTTATAACCTTTAGTTAATGTATCCCATACCGATTTGCCAGATGCTGTTTTAGTCTTCTTAAGTTCTTTCTTATCATCATTTGTTAACTCAGTAATATCTTTAATATGTTTATGCATATTATAAGTCACATGGTTAGGAACAGCATTTTTATCTCTAGCACGGTTGAGACTGAATAGGACATCGTCTGCTAATACTTTTTCATGTGTATTTTCTGCTTTGCCATTTTTTACTTTTACAAAATAGTTATCGTCTCTTAATAAGAAATAAAATGCATTGTTATCTTTGTTAGATGTATAGCTACGACTAAGTGATCCATCAGTTGTGATTTTGTCATTATCATTAAGTGTTAATAAACGTGTATACATGTTCATATTGATATTGTAGACATTAGGCGCAATAGAACGAATAGGGTCTAGAGATTGGAATTCACCATCAGGTTGTGTCATCACTAAAGGTCGTGTATTACGTAATTTTTTATCATTATAATCAAATTGTTGCCAAATAAGCGCGCGAGAATTAGGTAAACCAACACTATTTTTATTTAAAATTTTATTGTCATAAACGAGATTTTTCTTCGAACCATATAAAGGTGCCATGAATCCTTCGTCGAATATCACTTTATCTTCTAACTTTTTATATGTATTTTTAGCTTCAGAAGTATTTTCTTTAGATGCTTTATTGATTAATGCATCGATTTTAGGGTCTTTAATCAAACTATTTGAGCCTGTAGAGCTAAATATTGCATTCATTGCATAGTTAGGATCGCCAAATACTGTTGTCCAGTCATCGATTTGAATATCATAATTACCAGCTTGACGTTGTGTACGATAACTACCGTAATCAGGTTGAACATTCATCTTTACGTTAAAACCAGCTCGCTCTAATTGTTGTTTAACAATGTTCATATCATTTTGATAACTCGCTTGACCTAAAAAGCGAATCGTCGGTTTAGTACCTTTAACGTTGACTTGTTTGTTTTTATCTTTCGTATCATCCTTGCCAGGTACACCACAACCACTTAGTATCAAAGTTAAACTTACTGTTAATGTTAATAAAATTCTTTTCATATAAAATCATCCTATCTTATTGAATCTTCGGATCTAGTGCATCACGGACAGCATCCCCGATAAAATTAAATGCGAGGACAAGTAATATAATGCATAACCCAGGAAATATGGCTAAATTGCTGTGCGTTTCTAAAAAGTTGCTTCCAGTTCTGAGTATGTTTCCCCATTCAGGAACATTTGGTGCTACACCTAATCCCAAGAAACTCAAGCCACTTGTAGTTAGTACAACGACACCTATATTTAATGAAAATCTGACAATCATAGGTGCGAGAGTATTAGGTAAGATGTAACTCCATAAAATACGACGATGACTTTCTCCGGTAATTTGAGCTGCTTGTATATATTCCTGTCGTTTGATTTCGAGTACATTTGCTCTCATAGTTCGAGCAAAGGAAGGTATATTACCAATACTTAAAGCAATGATTAATGTTAATGTACTAGCGCCAAACGATGCGATAATCGCAACTGCTAATAATAATGTTGGTATCGCAAAAATAATATCAAGTATGCGCATCACCGTATTGTCCACTTTAGTAAAGTAGCCTGCAATCATACCAAAAAGGACACCGAACAGAACTGAAATTACTACTGATGTGATTGAAATAAAATAAGTTAATTTAGTACCCACCACGAGTCTAGTAAATAAATCACGACCAAAATCATCAGTTCCAAAAGGGTGAGCTAAGCTTGGACCTTTTAATAATTCATTGAATTGGTTTTGGGTTGCTAAAGAAGTATTAAATGTGTAAATACCAGTAATTGACAATGTTAGAAGATAAGTTAATAAAGCAAAACTCACTAAAGCGACTTTATGTTGTTTAATCTTGCTTATAAACGCTTCCCAACTATTGTATATATTGTATTTTGATGTATGTTCGTAACGGAATAGACTCACGAACATTAACAATGTGAATAGATTACCGGTAATTGTCGTTAATATGAGAACGACATAGGTAAGCCAACGATATACTTTATGAGATTGTATTTTACTTTCTGAAAATCCAATAGTAGCCACTACGAGTGTCAAAATAATTAATATCAACTGTGCAATGTAAAATGTATTTGAAACATTACCTTTGAATAAATTGAGCAAAGTAGTGACAAAAGTTAATACAAATACAGATACTGCAGAAATGGTAAACAGTTGTAGTGAACTGAGTTTTGTTATTGAAATTTGTGGCATATAATTACACCCTTTCCTTAATTTCTTCACGAAGTTGAGGGTCAATCATGACATAGAAAATATCTATAACTAAGTTGATGAGTGAAATGACAATTGAAATGTAAATAACACCACCCATAACTGCTGGTATATCAGGTACAAATTGCTTTTGAACAATGTATCGGCCTATTCCATTAATATTGAATACTTGTTCAGTTACTGCTGATCCGCCTAACAATTCTACAAATAATATTCCAATAAGTGTCACAATAGGGATGAGTGCATTTTTTAAAATATGCTTTATGACAACTTGAGATTTAGAAATACCTTTAGCATATGCAGTCATCACATAATCATTGCGCATCACTTCTAATACAGATGAACGTGTCATTCTCGTAATAGATGCAGCAATTGCAGTACCAATGACTAGTACAGGTAATATTAGTGATAAAGGATCATTAGGAATATACGATGGTGGTAAAATATCTAACTTAAGTGAAAAGGCTAAAATAAACAGTAACCCTTGCCAAAAGTTAGGAATAGATAATCCAATTAAAGCGATAATCATCAATGTAATATCAATCCAACTATTGCGTTTAAATGCACTAATAATCCCAATAGGTATAGCAATGACTAGCGCTACAATTAATGCCAACACAGATATTGTTAATGTAATAGGTATTCTAGATCCTACAGCATCAGAAACAACTTCATTACCTTTAAAGGTAGTACCTAAATCAAATGTAAATACACCTTCCATCGTTTCCCATAACTGAATAAGATATGGATCGTTTAAATGGTGTAGTTGATTAAATTTTGCAAATTGTTCTTTTGTCGCATTAGGTCCTAAAATACTATATGCCGCATCTAAAGGTGATAAATATAGTATTGTAAAAACAACAATGACTACACCAATAATGACAACTAGCGTCATAATTATGCGTTCGAAAATATAACGTACGATTGGATTGAGATAAAAAGACAACACAACAAACAATGGTAAAGCTAAAATTATTTTTATAATGGGAAATTTTCCGAATAAGATGTTTGTATATAAAGTGGGAAAATCAGTTGTAGTATATTGATTATCACGGCGATGATGACTGTGATAAATATTTCTAGCTTCTTTCTGGAGTTGCGATCGAGATTTACGCCGATTTAGAAATTGATATTTTTTCTTTAGTGCTTGTTCTAATTTATATTCGTCTTGGATTTGCACTAATGTTGTTTTTTGATGGTGTTTTAACAAATAAACTAAACTAGCATACAAAAATATCGGAAGACTAAGAATTGAAAAAATCATTTTATAAAGTCCTTTATTATAAAGAACTAAAAAGACTTTTCGATAATTTGACATGGGTATCACTCCTTGAAAAATAATCTTGATTAAATTACTATGATATATAATAAAAGTATTATAGAATAAAAATTGTAATTTGTGAATAGGGAGGAATGATTATGTCATCTTTTTTAGAAGTTAAACACCTTGGAGTATCATTCGAATATGAACAACATTCCGTTAAAGCAGTTCAAGACGTAAGTTTTAAATTAGATAAAAAGAAAGTGTTAGCTATTGTGGGTGAATCAGGCTCTGGAAAGAGTATTACAGCTAAATCGATTATGGGATTATTACCTGATTATCCTCAGCACACTTTAACCGGGGAAATTAAATTTAATGGGAAAAATTTATTAAATCTTTCTAATAAAGCATTTCAAGGTATACGAGGAAAAGATATTGCCATGATATTTCAAGATCCTTTATCCTCACTCAATCCCAGAATGACAATAGGTAGTCAAATTATGGAAGTGATTTTAAAGCATCGTAATATTGATAGAAAACGCGCGAAAGCAATGACAATTGATATTTTAGAAAGTGTAGGCATTAGAAATGCTCAAGATAAATTACATGCTTATCCATATGAATTTTCTGGTGGGATGCGCCAACGTGTCATGATTGCAATGGCATTAGTATTAGAGCCACAAATCTTAATTGCAGATGAACCAACAACAGCACTTGATGTTAGCACACAAAATCAACTTTTAGAATTAATGAAGCGATTATATAAACATATCGAAACGTCTATTTTATTTATTACGCATGATTTAGGTATTGTATATCAATTTTGCGATGAAATGATTGTTATGAAAGAGGGCAGAGTTGTTGAGAGTGGTGATGTCAAAACTATTTTCAAAAATCCAAAATCTGACTATACGCGACGTCTTATTAATGCCATTCCGGATTTGCACGCACCTAAACAACCTAGAACTATAAGTGATCAAACATTATTGAAAATCGAAAATGTAAGTATCGATTATACTAAGAGTAATGGCAATGAATTTAGAGCAGTAAAAAATATTAATCTTGAAATTAAAGAAGGGGAATCATTAGGAATTGTAGGTGAGTCTGGCTCAGGGAAGTCTAGTTTAGCTAAAGCATTAGTTGGTTTAAACAACGTTTCTGAAGGAATGATTTGGTTTCAAGATTTACCGTTAAATTTATTTTCTGCTAAAGAAATGAAGTCTTTGCGTAAGGATATACAAATGATTTTTCAAGATCCTTATTCCTCTATTAACCCTAAATTTAAAGTTATAGATATTATCGGTCGTCCTTTAAAATTATATCGATTTGTCACAACACATGAAGCATTAGTTAAAGAAGTGAAACGTTTATTAACACGTGTAGGGTTAGATGAAAGTTTCTTATATCGATATCCACATGAATTATCGGGTGGTCAACGTCAGCGTGTTAGTATTGCACGTGCCATTGCCATTAAACCTAAATTATTAATCTGCGATGAAGCGGTGTCTGCATTAGATGTTTCAATACAAAAGGATATCATTCAATTACTGAAACAACTTCAAGATGATTTAGGAATGACATATATATTTATTACACATGATATGGGTGTAATTAAAGACATGTGTGATCGTGTTGCAGTTATGCAATATGGAACAATTGTAGAAGTAAATGATGTTGAAAGTATTATTGAAAGACCACAAGAGACATATACTAGAAATTTAATATCACACGTTCCAGTGATACCTCATCGATAAGTTAACATAAAAATTAAAGGCACGACTCGGTTCAGCTAATTCTGACCGGGTCGTGCTTTACTTATAACAATCATTTAATTGAACAGGAGGTCATATTGAATCATTGTTACGTATAAATGGGATAAAGTATAAATTCATGGGAATAAAATTACAACTCTGAAATTTGTTTGCTTATAATCCAATTTTTATGATGCTTAAGTAAAATATTGTGTTCTTTTAATTCTTGAATAATATGTCCAGTTGTTTCACGTGAAATGCTAGCAAGATCACTAATCATTTGAATTGTTAAAAATGATTTGATTTCGTAAAATTCATCGTTATCATAACCAATCATGTGACATAAGTAGATTAATAGCTTAGTCACGCGTGCTTTTGCACTTTTAGAACTTAAAGCCATATGATATTCAATTTGTTGTCTTTGGTTGTCACATAACAATTGATAGATTCTAATAAACACTTTATCGTTATTTCTACAAAGGTATTCGATTAATTCAATAGGAATGGCAATCATAATACAGTCTGTGATAGCAGTACACATTTCATTAGTTGTTTTGTCTTGAAATAAATTGTGCATGGGGAACAATTGATCATCTTTATTTAAGAGTCTGTATACATCACCATTCATATTAAAATGTTCTCTTAGTATATAACCGTCGATGAGATAATATACATGAGTTAATTCGTCAGAAGAATAGTAAATAACTTGTCCTTTATTGTATTGCCTAACAATGCATTCATTTTTATACGGTTGTAGAGCTACGGCAGGGATGTTTATAAATGCGGCTAAACGCTCAAGACACTGCTCACTACGATTTGTGATTAATGAATTGTCGATTGTTGTGTTTCTAGATTGGTTGATTGTCATAAACGCACCACCTTAGTGATTAATGCTTGATTTGTGTGCCAACTTGTCCTTTGAAAGCGTCATAAGCATGTTCTAAATTAGTAATAATCGCACGTCGACCTTCACCGCTTTCAACAAAATCAATTGCTGCTTCAATTTTAGGGAGCATAGAGCCTTCAGCAAATTTACCTGCTTTAGCATAGTCTTTTAAAGTTTCTACATTAACTTGTGTTAATGCCTCTTGGTTAGGTTGATTATAGTTGATATAAACATTTTCTACGTTCGTTAATATCATTAGCGTATTAGCATCGATGAGTTGTGCTAAGCGTTCGCTGGCAAAATCTTTATCTATTACAGCTTCCACACCTTCATATGTGTCATTTCGCTTAATAACTGGAATGCCGCCGCCACCACATGCAATGATGATGTTTTGATTTTCTACTAATGTACTAATGAGTTGATGCTCTAAAATAGACACTGGCAAAGGTGAAGGTACCACTTTACGGTAGCCACGTCCAGCATCTTCTTTATATGTTGATTCTGGATTGTCTTTTTGTAGTTGGTCAGCTTCTTCTTTAGTGTAAAATGGTCCTATTGGTTTAGTAGGATTAGACATACGAGGATCATGTTCATCAATTTCTACACGCGTAATGACAGTACCTGCGCGTCTAGGACTATTAATCTCTGAAAGCACTCTGTTTACTTCAGTTTCTATCCAAAAACCAATCATACCTTGTGTCATAGATCCACAAACATCAAGTGGCATGGCAGGTGTTTGCGGACTATCAGCTTTAGCCTGTTGAATTAACATACTACCAATTTGTGGTCCATTACCATGTGATATAACAATATCAGCGTCTGTATTGAATAAAGGTTTGAGCGCTTGCATTGTTGAACGTATTGCTTTTCTTTGTGCGTCAGCGGAACCATCGTCAGTTTGAATGGCATTTCCGCCTAAAGCAATGACAATTTTGTTGTCCATAAAGTTTCACTCCTTACTTAGAATACATCTACGGCACCAGTTATTAATCTGATAATACCGATGATTGCTAGAATTGTGATTAATACAAAGAATATATAATCTAATTTTGTTAAAGGTTTTTTATTATTTTTTTGAACGGTTTGGTAAACGAACAGTCCAGGAATATAGAGCAACATGGTTAATAATAAGTAGTCTATTCCCGCAGCATAAATCAACCAAATCGCATAAATAGAAGATATAATACCGATTACCCATTGTTTTGTTGTAGCACGATCCTTAGTTAAGTATGTGTATTTAACTTGATAGAAAGCACTAAACATATATGGTATAAGAATGGCACTAGATGCCAATGAAAAGGCAAATTGATATGCACTTTCTGTAAACAACATACTGATTAAGAAAATTTGTACTAGTATATTTGTGATTAATAAAGAGTTAACAGGTGCTTTATTTTTGTTTTCCTTAGCAAACCATTTAGGAAATAGTCCATCTTTGGCAACTACAAATGATAACTCTCCAGCTAATAACGTCCATCCTAGCCATGCACCTAGAACTGAAATAATTAATCCTATATTGACTAACACAGATCCCCAATGTCCGACAATATGTTCTAATACTGCTGCCATTGATGGGTTAGATAACTCAGAAATGTGGTTTTGTTGTATAACACCTTGTGCTAGTACTGTCATTAAGAAATAGATGACTAATACTGAAATTAAGCCAATAACGGTAGCAGTACCAACGTCTTTTTTACTTTTAGCACGACTTGAAAAGACAACCGCACCTTCTATACCTGTGAAGACCCATACAGTTACAAGCATGGTACTTTTCACTTGACCTAAAGTATCACCCCAACTGAACATACCAGTATCTCCAGATGTCATACCGAATAAACCTGCTTTAAATGTGTCAAAGTTGAAGACTGCTATCATACATACAATGACAAGTAAGATAGGGATTAATTTAGCTACAGTAACAATACTATTGATAAAGGCAGCTGTTTCTACTCCTTTTAAAATAAGGTAATGAACACCCCATAATAAGACAGAAGCTACGATAATACTTGGGAGTGTATTTCCACCTTTGAAAATAGGGAAGAAGTTACCGACTGCTGACATTAATAATGTGGCATAAGCAACGTTACCTAGAAATGCTGCAAACCAATAGCCCCAAGCACTTGAAAATCCAATAAAATCACCGAACCCAGCTTGTGCATAACTATAAATACCGCCATCTAAATCTTGTCTTTCATTTGTTAGATTTTGAAAGACAAAGGCTAGTGAAATCATACCAATTGCAGTAATGATCCAGCCGATAATAATAGCTAAACCACCTGCTTGGTTACCCATGTCAGAGATAATGTTAAATGCACCGCCACCAATCATTGAACCAATGACGAGGCCAATCAAGGAGGTTTTACTTAGTTTATTTGTATCTGATTCGCTCATGTGTCATTTCTCCTTTGAATAATTAAGCAGGTTCAGTTAGTGATACGTATTTGGATGTATAGTGATATGAGGATATCTTAACTAAACCTGCATGTACTTTTTTGCTAACTATCCAAGCGTAGCAGCCATTACAGCTTTAATGGTATGCATACGGTTTTCAGCTTGATCAAATACTTTAGAATGTTTACTTCTAAAGATTTCATCAGTGACTTCCATTTCAGATAAACCATAGTCATCTTTAATTTGTTGACCGTAAGTTGTATTTGTATCATGGAAAGCTGGTAAACAATGTAAGAATATAGTACTGTCTTTACCAGTTTTATCGAACATTGCTTTATTGACTTGATAATCTTTTAATAAGTTAATACGTGATTCAAATTCACTTTCTTCACCCATAGATACCCATACATCTGTATAGATAACGTCTGCATCTTTAACGCCTTCATCAATATTATCTGTAATTGTTACAGAACCTCCGTCTTGTTTAGCACGTCTCTCAGCAATATCAACGTAGTCTTGAGAAGGGAAGAGTTCTTTTGGTGAGCAAATAGTTACATCTACACCTAGCATTGGACCTGCTACTAATAGTGAGTTTGCTACATTATTACGTCCGTCACCGACATATGTTAATTTAATTCCATCTAAATGACCGAAGTTTTCTTTAACTGTCATATAGTCTGCTAACATTTGAGTTGGATGCCATGCGTCAGTTAAACCATTCCAAACAGGGACGCCAGAATATTTTGCTAAATCTTCTACCATATCTTGTGAGAAACCACGGAATTCAATACCGTCGAACATTCTACCTAATACTTTGGCAGTATCTTCAACTGATTCTTTTTTACCTAATTGAATATCATTTTTTCCTAAAAATTCTGGATGTGCACCTAGGTCGATTGATGCTACAGTGAATGCTGCACGAGTACGTGTAGAATTTTTTTCAAATAGAAGTGCAATATTTTTGCCGTCTAAATATCGATGTTGAATACCTTGTTTCTTATAATCTTTTAAAGTAATTGCAAAGTCGATTAAATCGCTAAATTCTTTCTTAGTAAAATCGTCTTCTTTTAATAAATGTCTACCTTTTAAGTTAAGTGGTTGTTGAATTTCTGACATGATTCATTCCTCATTTCTTTAAAAGTTTAGTAAGTCGTTTATATTGGTTTGGTTAAATGTCTTCTCTATAAAGTGGTTGGCTCATACATCTTGGGCCTCCACGTCCTCGAACTAGTTCACTACCAGTAATTTCGATTACTTTAATACCTTTGTCTCGTAATAATTGATTAGATACATAGTTTCTGTCATATGTGACAACTACACCTGGGCGAATAGTTAACGTATTAGAACCATCGTTCCATTGCTCACGTGCGCCATCAATAACATCTCCATTACCAGTTGGAATAAATTCAATATTATCGATGTTTAATGCATTTTCTAATGTTTCTTTTAATTTGCTAGAATGTGAGATTTTAATATCTTTGCCTTGTTCATCTTTTTCAATTGTAAAGATGTTCATATTATCTTCTTCTTTGAAAATAGCGGCATGCATTGTAAATTTGTCATAATCAATCATTGTAAATACAGTGTCTAAGTGCATGAATGTACGACTATTTGGAATTTCGATAGCAAGTACTTTTGTAAATGTAGATTTGTCATCAAACAAAATTTGTCTAGATAATCGTTCAATAGCTTGTGCAGAAGTACGTTCTGAAATACCTATTGCAAGGACATCTTTAGACAAGATTAATTCATCGCCACCTTCAATGTTGAAAGGAGAGTTTCTATCTAACCAGACAGGTACATCATCGTTTTTGAATCGAGGATGATATTTCAAGATGTATGTCATAAAGATAGATTCACGACGACGTGCTCGCCAGTACATACGGTTAATTGTCATTCCTCTACCAACAGAAGCTTGAGGGTCTCTTGTGAAGTAAAGGTTTGGCATTGGATCTAGATAGAAAGGATAACGATCATCCATGTATTCTACTAGGTGGTTTGTTTCAAGTTGAATTTCTTCTTTACGTACACCAGCCATTACCTTTTCTACGAGTTCTTTATCATTCAAGCTAGCGAATAATTCTTTGATTTCATTCTCATGGCCAAGTACCGTCTTTTGAGATTCTTTTAAAATATCGTCAATGAATTGTTCACGTACAGATTTATCTGCGATTGCTTCAGCAGCTAAATCTTCTAAATAGACAACTTCAACACCTTCGTCTTTTAATACTTGTGCAAAACGGTCGTGTTCTTCTTGAGCAACTTTCAAATAAGGAATATCGTCAAATAACAATCCACTTAGATGATCAGGTACTAAATTCTCAAGTTCTTTACCTGGTCGTTTAAGTAATACCGTTTTTAATTTGCCGATTTCACTGTTTACGTGGATAGGTCCTGTTTCCATTGTTATTTCCTCCTTTGATTTAATACACCTAGAGTATAAAGCGCTTTCAAGTAATAGTTTGAGAAAAAATTCACAAATTTAATGTCTAAAACTTCATATAAAATATTTATTCAATGCAATATGATGATAAATTATGCATTATTTACGCATAAAACCTATATGTACATGTATATTCGATTAATATTATATAGAGTAATTAATATAATATTATTTTTTATTCGTTTGAATGTATTTATAGTCATGAGAGAGTAATTAATTATGCATTTTAATAAACATTTTCAATATTGTTATAAAAAAGTTTATAATAAATGTTAATTATGAGAAAAACTTCACATATCATTGAAGGGAAATTTGTTATGGTAATTGTGACGTATTTTGTCTGTATTTTATAAAATATGCAGATAAAGGAGTATAAAATATGAAAAAAAGTAAACGATTAGATTTAATATCAACAATCGTTAAAGACAATGACATTCATTCGAAAGCTGAAATTGTAGATTATATCGATAAACATTTTGGTATTAAATATAGTGTGGCAACGATTGGAAGAGATTTAAATGAGTTGAAAATCTATAAAATGCCTTCTGCCAATAATGAGCGTTATTATCGTAAATTTAATGATAATGCTCAAAATGAAGCAAAAACAAAACTTATTAACTTATATAAAGAAGAAATTGAGAAGGTAACGATTAAAGATAATTATCTTATCATTAAAACGTCTCCCGGATTTGCACAAAGTGTGAATTTTTATATTGATCAAATGAAATTAAATGAAGTGTTAGGAACAGTGGGAGGCAATGATACAATACTCATCTTAGTTGAATCAACAGAACTTGCAGCGTTTGTTCATTATCAATTATTTGGAGAGACGTATAATAATGATATTATTTAAAATGAATAAGTATACAAAAAGCCATTTCTATTTTTAATTCAAATAGAAGTGGCTTTTCGCATATTTATTAGAATTTATTCATGTAATGCAAGATGCATTGTGTTGGTAAAATCTTTTACTGTTGATTGGTTTGCATGTCTCGCTTGATATGCAAGATGCTGATCAAAGTGTTGTTTATTCGAAGTGATATCAGTTAATACATGGTTTAATGTTTCCACATCAGTCAAAGTGAATATATTTTCTGGTGCAATAAATGTATGTTGATGTATCACTTCGTCCCAAGCAAAGATGACATGTTGATGATGGAAAGCACGAGTAACAGCATTTTCAATTTCATTTCCTTGATTAATATCAAGATAAATATCACATCGTTGATATAGTGCTTCAAAAATATCTTTTGTAGCTGCCGGATATAGATGTACGTGATGATATCGGTCGAATCCCATTAATTTGGAAGACATCTCAGTTACAGCAGCAATGTGAAATTGTATATTTGGATGTGTAATAATTAAAGTCTCAAGTTGTGGAATATCATCAGAATTTGTCAGAATTAACGCATGATTTGAATATTGATTAGTTTTATTAAAATCATACAAATAACCAGATTGAAATACGCTTAAAGCTTGTTCTTGATTAAGTTGCGAAACGATAGTGTCATATTCTTTATAGTCAGGAATTATGACTGAGAATGCACGTTGCAATGTATTATCAAGTAAGGACAACATATTTCCTGGGACATGGCCTTGACTATTTTCTTGCCAGAACAAAATACCTCTACCAGCTGTATTCATATGATGTAATACTAAGAAAGGTGTAGATAGTGAATTAATAATAATATCTGATAAATCGACTTGAATTTGTTGTAGATAGTATGTGATAAATTCGACTTTTGAAGCGAAGAAATGAGATTGACCTTGCCAATCTAAAACATAATCTCCAGTAACAAAGTTCTCATAAATCACTTCTTTACCTTCTCTTGTTAAATATTTCTTTAAGATTGCTTTTCCTGCTAAGTCATAGATTGTCTCAGCAAATTTAAAGCCATTCTTTGTATAATGATCTTCTGAACGTAGACGCCCTTTATCATCTAGCCATCTTACCCGACTAACAATCCTTGTCTTAAAGTGTGGACGATAAACGATTTCACCTCTAATATGACTCATATCTTTAATTTGAGCTGATTGACCATCACCGTTAATTTCCCAAAATGGGGGGACACTCACTTCGTTAAAGAATTTAGGACGATCATTATCATGAAGTTGATTAGCCGCAAAGAATTGATATGGGGATGTGACTTCATCAGGTAAGAATCCATCATCTTCGATACAAATAGTAAAATGTTGATTACCCGATAATTCTAATGTTTGGTGTAATAATTGTGTTGGTTGATTATAGTATTCAAATAAATTAATCATATAGCACCTCGTCGACTAAATGTTGCCATCTTTTAATCATTTCATTGGTCTCAAATGGCGTAGCAATATCATATGATTTCTGATGAGGGTCTTTGGGACCATTTTTAAAGTATTGAACTATTTTAGCAGCCATACGATCAGTAATCTCCTCAATGGACTCGTCTTTAGACGGTTTGTCTAGTAAGTAACCATTTTGACCATCTGCAATGAAAGTTGGATTTCCATAATTAACATTAAATCCAATCATACCTAATCCAGAACCAACAGCTTCCATAAGTGTTAATCCAAATCCTTCACTTTGTGAAGCAGATACAAATAATTCATATTGTGAATAAATGTCATCAAGATTAACGTGACCTCGTAAGTGAATAAAATCTTGAGCATGATAATCATGTATGATTTGTTGAATTTTATTATTTTCAGGACCATGTCCATATATATCAAATTCCAATTGTGGTAAAGATTGTTTCGCTTTAATAACTGCGAGTGCGATCCAATCCACATGCTTTTCAGATGCTAATCGGGAAGCGGTTAGTATTGAGTATGGTTTACGATGTTCGTTCGGTAAACTTAATTGATTGAGACTTCCGACAGGTATTGTTCTGATACGAGGGCGGTCTGCAGTATAGTGACGAAACTGTTCAGACAATATTTGATTTTGTAGGTCTGTAGCAACGACATAGAAATCAATGTACTTTGCATTGGTAAATTGATATTCATAATAGTTATTCCATAATATATTAGTATCATCTGTGATATTATCACTGAAATGTTCAGCGTGTATGACGACACCTACATGACTTTCTCCTTTATTTTGTAGAACAGCTTGTCCAATGTCAGTGGCTCGGTCTAATATTACTATATCTTGATTAGTTAAATTTAATTGTTGAATAAAATAAGCAACAAAAGATTCTTTACTATAAAAACGTGCATCTTTAAATATATAAGAACGCGCATCGCCATCTATGATTTCTTGATAAGCAATAGTGCCATTTTCATTATAGAATTGTCGCATATATAGTTTCGCATAGTTGTCATAAGGTGCGTAGTATTCAGAAAAGACACGCACATAGCTATAGAAATCTTTGCGAATAAGCATACCATTAACTACAAATTCAGCACGATCAACATAAGGTTTATTTGCATTTTTCATATAACAAGTCACAAAAGTTTGTGATTGATGATCTAAATAAAGACGTTGGATTTTACCTTGAGCATCTACTTCAATTCGTGTAATGGTATTTCCAATATCATGTTTGAGCTGTTCTAAAGTATACGTCGTAGGGGCGATTGGAATATCTGTAAAATATTGATACATCCAAATAACTTCGCTATCTTTAAATCCTAAATTTTGTGTTAACGTTTGTATGTTTTCTGATGAAATAAAGTCTAAAAATATGAATTTTGCATCATCTTTTAAGTGGCGAAGCATTTTGGCACGATAACTTTGGGCATATTCAACACCACTACTCGCCCAACCTATACCAAAGTTGATATTATATATTGTCATCAATAGACCTCCTTTCTATGGGAAATGAATTGTTAAGTCATTATTTTTTTGTTGATCAATAATACTTAAACATAAATTTCTAATGATTCTATGTTTAATGATATCTTCCATTTGTTTGAATGAATCTAGGGATACTTTGTGATATTCGAAAATGGAATTTCGCTGACCTTTTTGACGTTGATTTACGTTTGATTTTAATTGTTGTAAGTAGTCTACTTGCTCTATCCACGCAGAATCTATCGCTTTGAGTACTGATTTTCTAAGAAATTGTTGGAATAACTCCTCATCATTTATCTTATTTTTATTTAGCATTAGTTGGTTGTTAAATTGAGAAATTAGTAAGGTGATAATGGCTTCATAATCATGGTTATGAATTTCAAAATCATCTTTATTAAAGCTAAAACTTAAGTTTTTATAAATATATTTGGTGATGTCGTTTTCAGTTATATTTTTATAATTTTTAAAGTGATGATTGAATACGTCTCGTGCAATACTATCATAGTCTAATGTATCTAAATGTTCACTTTCTAATATGCGATTACGTTCGCTATAAATTAACTGACGTTGTGTACTAATACTTTTTTCAAATTCATTTGCAGCTTCACGTGCTTTCATTCCTTCTTCTTCAGAAATGCGTTGAGCCTTTTTAACGATGCGCTTGATTTTGTTATTAAAAGTAGGGCTATCGGATAGATAATCAGTATCTTGTTTCATTAATGTTGGATTGTCTTTTAATTTTGAATCACTCCAACGTTGTACTAGGTAATCATCTAAAGAGATAAAAATTTGTGATTGTCCTGGGTCACCTTGTCGTCCAGCACGTCCTCTTAATTGTCTATCTACACGACTATTTTCCATATGTTCATTAATTAATACGGTTAGACCACCAAGAGCATGTACGTCTTTTGAAAGTTTGATATCAGTCCCTCTACCAGCCATACTTGTTGCAACGGTTACCGCACTTAATTGACCTGCTTCAGCAATCATTTGTGCTTCACGAGCAACGTTTTGTGCAATTAATAGGTTATTTGGAATATGACGACTAAATAATTCAGTTGAAAAGTATTCTGCTGCCTCTGCAGTTCGTGTAATCAGAAGGACAGGTCGTTGTTCTTTATGATAATTAATCACTTCTTCTAATATGGCATCATTTTTAATGTCTTCATTAACAAATACTCTATCAGCCAAGTCTTCTCTTATAACTGGTCTGGAAGTTGGAATTTGGATAACAATTTTTGAATATAAATCGAAAAATTCTTTTTCAGCTAGTTTCCCAGTTGCTGTCATCCCTGAAAATCGTTGAAACTGCATAAACAGATTTTGGAAGGTGATAGTTGCCATGACACTCATATCATCTGAAATATCTAAGTTTTCTTTTGCTTCTAATGCTTGATTGAGTCCGGCTTGCATTTTTGTACCTGGTAGCATACGACCTGTTATACGGTCGATCAGCATAATTTCGCCATCCATAACAATATAATCTAGATTAATATCAAACAGGTATTTAGCACGTAAGGAAAGGTTAATATTCCTTACTAAATCTAAATATGGACCTCCATATATATTTGGTACATTAAAGTAAGTATTTGCTTTTTCAATGCCTTCTTCAGTTAACCAAATTTCACGTTTGGTCTTTTTCATTTTAAAGTCTTTATCTTCTTCAAGTGTTGCGACGAATGCTTTAACTATTTCGAATAGGTTAGATTGAACTCTTGGTGCACCAGAGATGACTAGTGGTGTTTGAGCTGCATCTAATATGATTGAATCTACTTCATCAATGATGCCAAAGTATAATTCAGGTAAAAATTTACTTTCTTTAGTATCTGCTAAGTTATCGATTAAATAATCAAACCCTAAATTTCCGTTGGTAGTATAAATAATATCATGGTTATATAACGCTTGTTTCTCTTGGTTAGATATAGGACCTTGAGGATTCTCTATAAATCCCAATGATGCAGTGAGACCTAACCATTCATACAACGGTTTCATTTCTAAATAGTCACGTTTTGCTAAGTAATCATTAGTTGTAATAAGAAAAACAGAATTGCCTGATAAGGCGTTTAAGTATAAAGGCATGGTAGCCGTTAATGTTTTACCTTCACCAGTTTGCATTTCAGAAATATTGCCCTGGTGCATCACAATGGCACCTAATACTTGGACGTCTTTATGATACATACCTAATACACGTTGTGAAGCTTCACGTATAACGGCATAGGCTTCTGGTAATAAATCATCGAGTGTATTCTGTTTACTATTTAAACGCTGTTTAAAATCTAGTGTTTTTTGTTGTAATTGGCTGTCAGTGAGTTGCTTCATTTCTTCACTATAGTTATTGATTTGATTCAACAATTTGTATAGTTTTTTTAGTCTAATATGGTTAATGGCGGTATTTACATTGAGATTCATAGTTATCCTCCTTTCATTTAGTGATATTGCGAAGATTAATTATAATCACTATTCATACGAGTATGTCGCATAATTTGATTGACCAATGTCACGTTTTGATGTGATTGTGAAGTCTGATTGTCATTGTTATTATCATTAATATTTTCTTGAGGTTCCTTTGGAGAATCACTCATCTCGGTTGCATGGTCTAATTCGGTTAATATAATATTTTTAAATTTAAGATGATGACATGCTGCGTTCATAAGTCGAATGTCATAACTATATGCTTCATTAGGATATTTAAATTCACTTTCATCTTCTTTGATAATGACTTGTTCAAGTTGAGTGCCATTCTTTAAATAAAAAGTCACAATAACATACACACTATGCTCAGGAACTGCTGCGATATTTAACGAAATATGATAATGATAGCCCCTTTTTAACATGGGAAGTTTAGGCGGATGTCCATCTTTATCAAATAACGTTGAAGGTTCCCATAAATTGATTTGCAATCCTGAGGGCATCAATTGGTTCTCATAATATGTGTAATTATCATGGAATTGTATTATAGCGCCGTGTTGATAAGTATGACGTGTTACTTTTCGCCATCTTACTTCTAATCTTTGATTATTCTGCATGACTGTCTCTCCCAAAATGATCTTTAAGTAATATATGGTAAAAGTTCATAAACCAATTAACTACGGTAGGTGTGTCATCATTATGTCGTCCTGGCACAGCTTTATTCATTAAATGAACATTCTGTTGACTGAATATAGGTAACAAGTCTTCAAACGCAGATTGATCATAGTCATCGTTTTCCATATAGGTGATTGCAATAGTTGTATCACTAATATGACTATTGGAAAAAACGTTCCAAAATTTATTATCTAATTGTTTTATATGATTTATTTCATTTGAGTCAGACAATTGATAGTTAGATGATAGGGCGATATCTAAAGAAGTTTCGAAATCATTAGGTCGCAATAACTTCATATTTTCCGCAATTGTACCAACATTGACTAATGGTTTTCCGACATTAATACCTTTAGGATTTAACTGTGCACCATAATATAAAGCGCCAAAAGAACCCATGGATAATCCTGATAAGATTAAATCACTTTTATTGAAACCGAGTTGATTTAATGTATCGTTAATGACTTGTTTTATACCATTTTCATAAGTTTCAGATCCTAAATAGAATGCGCCACCTTGAATACGTGGATCACTGACTAATAAGAAGGGTGCACCTAGTTGTTGCATTAGGTAGAAAGCTTCAAACCCCTCTGCTTCACGATAACCACTAAAATAAACATTAAGCGGTGGCTTAAAATCACCAGGATTAAAGTAATAAAAGAATTCTTCTCGCTTTTCATCAACAAAACGTTCGCTACCTAGAAGGAGATGACCAAATTCAATATGTGACAGACGTTTATGAACTGCACCAATATGAATAGTGCCATTGCCTTTCGCTTTGACGGACGTTGAAATATATGCAGAGTACGGTCGACGTCTTAAATAAAGTGGTTCCTTAAGTTCCTCTTCACTCAGCACAAATGTTTCAAGTATACCTTCTTCTGGATTAAATGATACTAGTCTGAAAGTATACTCTAATGTTACGTCGCCTTCAGTATGAAATTCTGGCCATACTTCTATGACTTTATCTTTATCATAAATAAGATTTTGTTGCCAATTAAGAATAGGTATGAAATGGTCACCAAAATCACCTTGGAATTGTATTTCTTTATTTCCAAAGTAAGTCACATTTATATGTTTGGGCGAAAACACATGGGTAAGAGCAGGACTAACCTTATCCCCATATTGTCCAGGAAATGAAATCGACAATAGTTTATCGTGTAATTCATCAGTTGTATTGTAATGAATAGGGCGGATAAGATATTTTTGTACTAAATCTAATTCTTCATATCCACTTGGCCAATAAATTTCATCTACAAGCGTATTATAAGGACGACTAACAATGTTAATTAAGTTAGCTAAATGATCAGTTAAATTGGTTTGGATAAAGACTAGATCGAATTGTCCATTCTCTTCAACAATTTCCTCAATACTTTCAATATAGTTACTTTCAAATTCGAACAACTTCGGATCAAAGTAATCCCAAGATACTTCTGGACTATGGTTAAATAAATGTTCTAAATCAGAACCACCAATTTGTAATGCTTTAAATTTTCGTGGCATTATTTCTCACCTTCTAAAAATCGATCAAGTTGTTGGATAATATGACCAGATCCTAAGTCATTAATCATATTAGTGTTATAAGTGTAAGCGTGATTCCAATGCTTTAATGTACTTAAAAAGTAATCTAATGCAAATGGAACATCATCATATTGATGAATGATATAGCCATTTTCAAGATGTATGACATAACTACCTTGATGAATATTGATTTGAGGAATTCTAACACTGATACTTGAAATTTGTAAGTATAAATTAGGTTCATCACTTAAATCTATCACAATTCTTAGACGTGATAATAGTTTAATCAAATCCTCTTCAAATGGGACTGATTGAATTTGAATCAGTTCTTCAAATTCCTCAGGTTCTTTTGCTTGTACTAATTCTGATTTGGCAAGGTCATTGTCATCAGATTCATTATAGCTTTCGTTAACATCATTAATTAAATTCAATAACCATTGCTCAAGTTGCGTAGCATCCTTTTTAGTTAAAATGATTAATCTGTATGATGTATGGCGTTTAAGATACGTAATTATATGATGTAATACGTTTTGTAAATCATTATCATTCATGTCATCTATCCAAAGACCAATGTAAGTTTCATTTAGTTGACTACTAAGATTGGATAATGTTTGAGTATCGAAAGGGGTGAGTCTTAATATTTCAGGACTTAATGATTGATTCGTAATTAGATTTTTCAATGCTTTTTCATTTTCTTTAGTATCAACAATCCATTTATTACTGTGAGCCATAGTTTGAATAAAGGATTCATCAATTGTATGATTTCGTTTATTAAAAACGGAATAACATACACGAACGTCAGGTCTGATAGTGTTGAATATTTTATTATGCAAAGTATTTGATGCGACAATAAGTTGATCGTTCGAATTCATTTCATCATTACAGTATGCATTAAAACGTTCTTCGATTAACTCAACCATTGATGGATAGGAATTTGAATTGAACTTATATTGGTGGTTGGACATAACTTCAACATGGTTTGTTTCGAGATTCTCGCGTAGAATCACGTCACCAGAAGCGGTTAGATAATCTTGAAATGCCTCTTTACCTTCTGAGTAATAACGTATAGCACTTAAATAACCACGTTCATCGAATATATATCTGCGTACACGTATACTGTTTTCATAATCATCTACTACTATTAGATAGCCATCTTGATTGAAATAAATGCGAGATTCATAGTTATCTTTCATAGCTTGTATTAAATAAGGTGAATAAAAGAATTCTGTATTCTCAGGCCACTCTAAATCTTCAAATTGAAATGATCGAGATGGTAGTTGATCGAAATCTTGAATCTCATCAAATAGTGACCAAACATTCGCTTCATATAAATCATATTTATGCAAAAATAAACGCAAATTTGGGTTAAAACTTAAATGTAAAAGTTTGAAAGGTTCGTCGTTTTTTTCGTGCATAGACATTAAACTAATAGAATCATCAAATTCAATCATTGCACTTTTTAAGTAAAATGGCTGGTTAAGATTACGCCACCATTTATCTCCGTTGTACCAAGCTGGAACAAAATATTTCATACCTTACTCCTTACCAATATTTGTTTAAAAATGATTTGTATTTATCAAAATATAAATATGTTCGTATTGTTTCTACAATATTAATCGTAATGTAAATCAAAATAATAAATTGAGTGAATATCGAAATTTGTGCTGAAATACCAGATATAAAAATCGAACTAATTAAAGGTAAACTAATAATGAATCCAATGACAAATGCACCAATTGCACTAATTCGCTTAGCTCTATGATTTAAATAATGTTGGGTCATTTTACCAGGATAAATACCTTCAAAATAGTTACCACTTTTCTGGAAATCTTTAGCTATACGTTTCACATTTAACATCATTCTTGATAAACAATAATTTAAAACAATGAGCATCACAATGAAAATAATAACGCCTAATGGATTATCCAATTCCAAAAATGAAGGACGATATTTAGCATTACCCGTTATCCATCTACCAGCTAAATGGACTAATACGCCTACTAAGAAAAATAATGAAAAGTTAAACATGATTGAGATACTTCCAGCGGGATTTAACTTCCAAGAAACGTAAGTATCTTTTTGAGAAGTACTAATATTCATAATATCTTTATAAATCATGTGATATTCAATTAACTCTATAAATAATAAAAGTACAAGTACGACAAAAAGCATAATGCCACCTATGATTATAGTTATTCCATCAATATGCTCGAATTGTTTATTTTGAAAAATAGATTTAATAATACTTGCTAGTACAATAGGCGTCGGCCCAGCAATTCCATAAACTGTATTTTGATCAGCTAACCATACAAGTAACATTGTTCCTGTTAATAGGATAAGTAACAATAAAGCAAAGTTTGCATGATATATCATACCTTTATTAATATACTCGCTTAAAATGAAATAGCCTTGGATAATGGCTAATAAAATAGTGAAAAAGCGTTCTTTGTAACTACGTTCTAGTCGAGTTTGTTTTTGACCTTTTTCAATATCTCTATAAGAGAGTAAAGTCATGATAATCATTGTAGTTAACCATGGACTTAAACCTAATGAGAATAGATTTAGAGTTGTAATATCGCCACCAACATTTGAAATGGCTAGATTCAGAAAACCTTGTGAATGTGGTGATGATTTCATGTCAGCAATTTTAATATTACTGCCCAATATGTATATGAAAATAATCATTAGGGTGAAAAGAATCCGTTTATATAAAATTTTATATTCAATATTTTTAATGTTTTTGAAGTTCATCTTATTTCCCATAATAATCCTCTTCTTAAAATGATTATAAAGAGGCAAAAGCGCTCATTATTTAGTAGTCATTAAAGTACTTTGAAATAATAATGCTTTCGCCTCTATTTTATTTTACTTAGTTATTTTTATCTTCTTTACGATCTTTTTTATCTTTTCTAGATTTTCTAAATATAGCAAGACCAAAAATCAATGACAATAGTCCAGATAATAATCCTTTAGATTGGTTATCATTTTCACCAGTATCAGGTAATGCTTCTGAATCATCTTTAGTATTGTGATGTTGTGTTTCAGATGATTGGTGTGTTGGATCAATGATATTTGCCTCACTAGATGATGTACTCATGCTTGATGAGTTAGATTGAGATGTACTGTCTGATGTTGATGTACTCATACTTTGACTTTGAGATGTAGATGCACTTTCACTTGGTCTAATAGACGAAGATGTTGATGTGCTACTACTAGTTGAGTTACTACCACTCATTGAATGACTGAATGAGTCACTATGACTTGGTGTTTCAGACGTACTATGGCTATTGCTTGCTGATCTACTATCGCTAGTTGAATCACTATGACTTGTTGGTTCAGACGTAGACGTACTAGCACTTGTTGAATCACTGAATGAAGTACTATTTGTATGGCTTTGTGACTGACTTATAGATGTTGATGTTGAAGTACTATCAGACGTTGAAGTGCTTGCACTATCGCTTATAGACGTGCTCGTACTATCACTCGTAGATGTACTGTCAGAGATCGAAGTACTTGTACTAGCAGAGTCGCTTATGGAAGTACTCATACTATTAGATGTGGAAGTACTATCTGAAACAGAAGTGCTTGTACTGTCGCTATTAGACGTACTTGTGCTGATAGATGAGCTTTCACTTATAGACATACTAGTTGAAGTACTAGAACTATCAGAAAGTGACGTACTTGTGCTAGTTGAGCCACTTAGAGAAGTGCTCGTGCT
>NZ_KV791839.1:41225-41848 GCF_001808005.1 Staphylococcus sp. HMSC13A10
GTGCTTGTACTGTCAGAAAGTGACGTGCTCGTGCTAGTAGAACCGCTTAGAGAAGTGCTCGTGCTATCAGACGTTGAAGTACTTGCACTTGTAGAACCACTCAATGACGTGCTTGTACTGTCAGAAAGTGACGTACTCATACTAGTTGAGCCACTTAGAGAAGTGCTCGTGCTGCCAGAAAGCGATGTACTTGTGCTAGTAGAACCACTCAATGACGTACTAGTGCTATCAGAAAGTGACGTACTTGTACTAGTAGAATCGCTCAATGACGTGCTTGTACTGTCAGAAAGTGACGTACTCATACTAGTTGAGCCACTTAGAGAAGTGCTCGTGCTCTCTGATGTTGAAGTACTTGCACTTGTAGAACCTCTCAATGACGTGCTCGTACTGTCAGAAAGTGACGTACTCATGCTAGTAGAACCGCTTAATGACGTGCTTGTACTATCCGAAGTAGAAATACTTGTACTAGTCGAACCACTCAATGACGTGCTCGTACTGTCAGAAAGTGATGTGCTCGTACTAGTCGAACCGCTTAATGACGTGCTTGTACTATCTGAAGTAGAAGTACTTGTACTAGATGACTCACTTAACGAAGTGCTTGTACTATCAGAAAGTGACGTACT
>NZ_KV791839.1:41868-41960 GCF_001808005.1 Staphylococcus sp. HMSC13A10
CTTAGAGAAGTGCTTGTACTATCAGAAAGTGATGTACTCGTGCTAGTCGAACCACTCAATGAAGTACTTGTACTATCCGAAGTAGAGGCACT
>NZ_KV791840.1:0-2561 GCF_001808005.1 Staphylococcus sp. HMSC13A10
AACTAATGTAAAGAGTAAAGACATAGTAAATGGGAGGTATTATTTTGAGCATAATAACAGTTGGAAATTTTAAAGGTGGTGTAGGTAAAACAACAGTAGCCACGTTACTTTCTTATATTGCATCTGAAAATTATGATAAAAAAGTACTTTTAATAGATTTTGATCCTCAGGGAAATGCAACTCAAATTATGAAAAGAACTTATCCGGAATTTGAGGAAGAAAAGATTTCATTTATAAACATGCTAAAAAATGGAAATATAGATCAAAGTATTGTGAAATTAACTTCCAAATTATCACTATTACCAGCTGATTCATCTTTGGCTAACTTATCCGATATCATTTCAAAGACAGATATTCTAAAGAAAAGATATATTTTAAAAAATGTGGTTGAAAAAATTAAAGAAATTCACGATTTCGCCTATATATTTATTGATGTACCACCTACTATTAACTCTGATTTCACTAATAATGCTGTTTATGCAAGTGATTACATTTTAATGGTATTTCAAACACAACAATCTGCTTATGAAAGTAGTCTTTCATTTGTTAATTTTTTAAGGGATCGAAAAAAAGAATCAGATTTATCGTTTGAATTGGTTGGCGCTGTTCCAGTATTAATTAAAAAAAGTGGACGTGTAGATAAACAGATATTAGATATGTCTAAATCAGCATTTTCTGAAGCACTCTTTGAGAACCAGATATATCAAAGAGAAAGAATAAAAAAATTTGCCGCTGATGGAATAAAAGATAAAGATATGCATGACAAAAAAGTTATATATATGTTTAACAAAGTCTACGAAGAATTAGTTAATAGAATTAGATTAATTGAGGGTGAGTGATATTTATGGCAGGATTTTTAGATAACATAGATACATCTGAGGTAAAATATACGGAAAATTATAAACCGGTATCTAAAAGTACGACTATGAGAGTGGACACTGATATAAAAAAAAGACTAAATCAAATGGCATTAGATAAGGATACATCTATAAAAGCTATAGTTGATGAAGTGTTAGGAGAATTTTTGGAAAAAAATAAGTATTAGTATTATATATATATTGAAAGAGTGTGTCATTACTTTAGACTGTAATGACACACTCTTATTTTAAATAACTTCTGATAATCATCAGTTATGTTAAACTCTAACAAAAACTAAATTATCAGAAGAATTATCTAGGGTATTAAACATAGGTAAATCAATTTTCTATCGCCAATAGTATAAACATCATCCATATTAATCTGAAGATAGCTACATAATTCTTTAACAGCATAGCCTTTATTTGTATAAGGCGCCATAAACTCTATTAAATATGGTTTGTTTTGAGGTTTCTATGTTTAATCATTTAATTTTTCATTATATAAATCGAATAATTATAAAAAGTCATCATACTTTTTATTTTTTAAAAATATTTGAAAATTTAATAGTAATCCAATTATAAGATCAAATATCATTATCATTATAATCAAGGCAACTATAATCACTGTGACACTCGTTACATAACAAGCTAGTAATCTCCAGATAAAATTGACATTTTCACCAATTCCATAACTTAACATATTACAAAGTAGTAAAAGAATAATAATACCTATACTGTAAATTAAAATTGTCAGTGTATATTTTTTAATAACTCTATTAGGAAACAATAGTTCATCTATTAGGTTCTTTTTCACCAGTATCTCTCGTTCAATTCTATCTTTGTCACAGATTTTGATTTTACTATTTTTTATTTTTTCCTCTAATAAAATAACCTCGAACGATCTGCTAATTTTTAATAAATATGCAGGAAAAGCTAATGTTAAGCATAATGTAATTAATTCATTTACATTGTTCATGTAACTTATAAAATAGATGAAAGTTGCTACTAGTGCTCCTAAAAATATAGTTATATTAAGTTCTACATCAAATATTTTAAAAATATCTGCTCTATTCATCAGTTAATCATCCTTTCAAGGTTTATTAATACTAATAAATTATTAGATATAGGTATATCATATTATTAATTTAAGAAATTGTCTTTTATAATTTTACTTAATAATAAAAAAGTAGAACCATTTAAAATTAATGGTTCTACTTTTTAACTATTACTAATTTTAAAAATAAACTAATCTACAATATCTAAAAATATATGTTTAGTACTATTTTTGTTTAGTTATATCAAGTGATTTGGGAATTAACAAATAGACAACTATTGAAATGATAATCATGATAATCCCACCTACTAAAGCAGTTGCTACAAAAGCATCATTAAATGATGTTACAGCCTCGTTTGCAAGCTGTTTTATCCCCGTAGCTTTAGCTACTTCGACAGCGCCCACTACAGATTCTTCAGCTACATGAGCTAAATCTCCAACTATACCTTTTGATGAAAAAGATGAAATATCTAAAAATACACGATAAAGCATAGAAGATAGGCTACCAAGTACTGCTACACCAAAAACATTTCCAAGGTCATACATAGACTCTTCAACAGCAGCTGCATTACCTGCTTTTGATGTAGGTGTTTCTAACATTATTAGAGCAGATGCAACTGGGTTCTGTTGCAAAGTAAAAAAATATAGCT
>NZ_KV791841.1:0-600 GCF_001808005.1 Staphylococcus sp. HMSC13A10
ATAGAGTTTTCCCCTTCGGGGGACAAAGTGACAGGTGGTGCATGGTTGTCGTCAGCTCGTGTCGTGAGATGTTGGGTTAAGTCCCGCAACGAGCGCAACCCTTAAGCTTAGTTGCCATCATTAAGTTGGGCACTCTAAGTTGACTGCCGGTGACAAACCGGAGGAAGGTGGGGATGACGTCAAATCATCATGCCCCTTATGATTTGGGCTACACACGTGCTACAATGGACAATACAAAGGGCAGCTAAACCGCGAGGTCAAGCAAATCCCATAAAGTTGTTCTCAGTTCGGATTGTAGTCTGCAACTCGACTACATGAAGCTGGAATCGCTAGTAATCGTAGATCAGCATGCTACGGTGAATACGTTCCCGGGTCTTGTACACACCGCCCGTCACACCACGAGAGTTTGTAACACCCGAAGCCGGTGGAGTAACCATTTATGGAGCTAGCCGTCGAAGGTGGGACAAATGATTGGGGTGAAGTCGTAACAAGGTAGCCGTATCGGAAGGTGCGGCTGGATCACCTCCTTTCTAAGGATATATTCGGAACATCTTCGTAGAAGATGAAGGAATAACATTGACATATTGTATTCAGTTTTGA
>NZ_KV791842.1:0-70688 GCF_001808005.1 Staphylococcus sp. HMSC13A10
TTTTTAGTCCAACTTTTGGGGTGCACATCATTTCAACTATAATCAAGTACTCTTTTTTATTCTAATCTATTTATTTAACAATGCTTTTACTTCACGGGCAACATGTTCTGGTGATTGTGGGTTTTGGCCAGTAACGATTTGTCCATCAACAACAACATATGGACGAAATGGCAATTTAGCTTTACTATAATGTGCGCCACGACGTTTAATTTCGTCTTCTAATTTAAAAGGAACGACATTTTTACGATTGGCAAGCACTTCTTCTACATTTGAAAATCCAGTCAATTGATGTTGATCAATAATGAAACGGCCTTTACTATTTTTAGCATTTAATAACCCTGCGATGCCATGACATACAGCTGAAACAATACCACCATGATTATAAATTTCATTAATTGCATTTTGTGCATCTTTATTATCAGGAAAATCAAACATCACACCATGACCACCTGTAAAATAAATGGCGTCATATTGTTTAGGGTCCGCTTCAGCAATAGGTTGCGCATACTTCAATAAATTCATAAAGTTCTCATCATATAAATATGATTTAGTCGTTTTATCTAATGTTAGACGTCCAAGACTTACTGGATCGATAGGTGTGTTGCCACCTGTAATGTTGAATAAATCGACTTGGTAGTCATCACTTCTAAATTGATTATAAAAATGTACGAGTTCACTTAACCATAAACCAGTTGGTATTTCAGTACCTTCAAAGACATCAGTACTTGTATTTACTATCATTATTTTTTTCATTGTATCGGCTCCCTATTCTCTATTTATCTTCCATCTTAATAATAATTTTACCTTTAGCTCTACCGCTATTTGAATATTCAATAGCTTGTTGAGTATCTTTAAAATCATATACTCTATCTATAACTGGTTTAATTTGACCTTTTTCAATTAAGTTGCGAATGATTTCAAGCTGTTCGCCGCTAGGTTCCATAAATAAAAATTCATAATTGACATGATGTTTCTTTGCTTTAAGTAATAGTTTTAAAGATGCCAAGCCTAATAGCGTAGTTTTAGCAAATCCAAGTTTCAAACGTCGTCCTAGTTTAGCTGTTGGAATACCTGAAACTGATGCCACTGTACCGCCAGTCTTGAGTACCTCAAATGAATGATTCAAATTATCTCCACCCAATGTATCAAATACACCATCATAGTTTGATATTTCTTTCCAAAAGTTTTGTTCTCTATAATTAATTATTTTATCAGCACCTAATTGTGATACAAGGTCGTATCCTTTAGGACTTGCTGTTGTCGCTACAAATAATCCCATTGCTTTAGCCAATTGAATAGCAAATGTACCTACACCACCTGATCCAGCTTGAATTAATACTTTATCACCTTTTTTAAGTTTCATCATATCATTAAACGCTTGATATGATGTTAGACCAACAAGAGGTACACTCGCTGCTTCTTCAAAAGTTAAATTATTTGGTTTTAAAGCAATATCATGTTCATCAATTGAAATATACTCTGCAAATGTGCCTATTTTCTTTTTCCGTGGACGACCATATACCTCGTCTCCAATTTTAAATTGTTTTACGTTACTACCAACTTCTGTAATGACACCAGAAAAATCATTTCCTAGTATGAGCGGGAATTGATATTTCAATAATATACGTAACTCACCATCTCTAATTTTAAAATCTATAGGATTTATACTTGCTGCTATAATTTTTACTCTTACTTCATTTGGATTCATACTTGGTATCGGCATACGTGTTTCAGTTACAGGGTTATTTCCATATTGATAGATAACCATTGCCCTCATATCTGTTTTCATCTTTATCTCTCCTTTAAATGAATGTTTAATGATGTCTGCTTAATACTTGTTCTAGTTGATCGAGTTGATTCACGAAGTCGATAAGTTCTTGCTCACTAAATTCATTATTTAATCTTGATTTCAAAGTATTAGCAATTTTTGAAGTAACTTCACTAATCAATTTCTCTCCCTCATCAGTTAATGTGATTAATTTAATTCGCTTATTATCAGAAGGTGCTTGCGCTACATAGCCTTTGTCTTGAAGTTTATTTATTCTCTTTGAGGCTGCCGTCTTAAATATATTTTGCTGTGTGGCTAATTCTCCAACAGTCATTGAACCATTAGCTTGTATCATTCTAAGTGCTTCAATTTGTTCTCTTGATAATACATCATCAAGTCCTGTTTCTTTAACCATGTCATCGATTTCTTTATTAATGTGCATCATTACAACATGAAATTGGTTAATGGATTGTTCTAGTTGATTAATATTCATTTTATTGCCCCTATTTCAAAAGTAATTATTTAATAGTACACCGGGTGTACTATTAAATATAAGATATCTTTCTTTATAATTCAAATGATTGATTTGATTAATACTTTTTAGAAATTAAAAACCTCTGATTAGCCGTTCAAAAAGAAGACTATCAGAGGTTTATATGATTATTCTACTTCTTCTGCTAAAGGAATAGAGGCTTGTGCGCCTGATTTTTGTACTGTAAGTGAAGCTGCCCTGTTAGCAAAATCAATGGCTTCAACAAGATTACGTTCTTCCATATTAAATCGACTGACGAAAGCGCCGATAAAAGTATCTCCTGCTGCTGTTGTATCAATGGCTTTTACTTTTTGAGCTGGTACTAATCCAGAATCATTTTCAACGGCATAATATGTACCTTGTTCTCCTAAAGTAATGATGACCACTTTTGCACCTAATCCTAAGAAATAATTCGCATTTTGTGCCATAGACGCTTCATCTGTGACAGGGGTGCCTGATAATATTTCTGCTTCAAATTCATTAGGCACAATCACATCAATTAATTCCAATAATTCTTGTGGTAATTCCTTGGCTGGTGCTGGATTTAAGACTGTCGTTACACCTGCTGCTCTTGCTACTTTGAAAGCTTCAATGATTGCTGGTACCGGTACTTCTAACTGTGCAACAATGAAATCTGCTTGTGTAATTGCCTCTTTAGCACTAACAACATCTTCTGGTGTAATGGCCATATTTGCACCGCCATAGACGTAAATCGTATTTTGACCTTGCGCGTCAACAGTGATAAATGCTTGGCCAGTTGATTCAGTTTCAGATTCTAAAATATAATCTATATTCATACCTGCATCTTTAAAATCGTCGAACATAAATTGCGCTAATCCATCTTTACCTACTTTAGAAATAAATGTCGTATTAGCTTTCATACGTGCTGTTGCAATAGCTTGGTTGGCACCTTTACCGCCACCATAGGATTGTTGTGCTTTTTCCACATGTAATGTTTCCCCTGGTTTGGCATATCGTTCAACTGTTAAAAATTGGTCTACATTTGTAGATCCCAAAATAACGACTTTATTAGTCATAACAACCTCTCCGTTTCAATTAATTAAAATGTTACGTTTGATTCAAGGATGATATTAGAGAATGGTGTAGTTTCACCAGTACGTATATTTCCTTTATTTAATGGATGACTTAAATATGCTTTCATTTCAGAATGTGGAATAAATTCAATTTCCACATCATCATCAATTAAATTTTTAATTTGTTTTAACTGTGTCGCATTATTTGTTTTGATTTCTTCAGCTAAATAAATTTTTTGAATTTTCATTTCTGATAATACTGTTTCTAGTACATCAATAAATTTAGGTAATTCCTTTGTTACTGCTAAATCAATTCTTCTATCATCATTTGGGATAGGCATTCCCGCGTCGTTAACTGTCAGTAAATCATAATGACCAATCGTTGCGATAGCTTTTGATACATGACTATTGAGTAATGCTGTTTTCTTCATCAAAATCTCTCCTCTTTATTATTTGATAAATACTGTTACAGTCGCTGCTACTAAAATAAGTACTAATCCAATGACAGTGACTAACATTTCTTTAGATGTTTTACGTTGGTTTAAGAAGTAAATGCCAGTTAAAGTTGCAAGCACAACAGAAGTTTGAGATAGTACGAAACCTGTTGCTAAACCATTCATATTTGGTTGTGCAGAGATAAGATATGTCAACGCTGCAAATGCAAAGAAGAAACCTGAGATAATTTGCAACCATGTTACTTTCATAGTAAATGGATTACTTTCTTTCATGTTCATCAATCCATAAATAACAGCTACAATCACCATACCGATTGCTTGTGGTAAGAATGCTGCTTTACCACCGATATCTGTCGCTTGTGGTGCTGCTGAATATAACCAATAACCAATTTCACCAATTAATAAAATCACAACTGCTTTTCTTAATAATTTGCTATTTGTTGCTTCTGGATGCTCATCCCAAACTGTCATACGCGCACCAATTAAAATAACAATTAATGCGATAAATCCGATAATTTTATTTGTAACACCAGGCCAGTTACCAAGTGCAAAGACGCCCCATAAAGAAGCACCTAACAATTGAAATGCTGTTGTTACTGGCATTGCACGTGATGATCCTACATATTCAAATGCTTTGAATGTCATGATTTGACCAAAACTCCACCCTGCGCCTGATAACAGTGCAAAGAATAAATCCATACCTGTTGGGAAACTATGACTTGTCGATGCAAAGAACACAATGGCAAAAATTAATGTTCCGACAGTAGCACCTATAATTTGGTTTACTGGTTTACCACCAAATTTTGAAGCGATAGTTGGAAATAGACCCCAACCTATTAGTGGTCCTAAACCAATAAGTATTGCGACTAAATTCATTATTAAACACCTCTATCTATATTTTTTATAATGACCAAATTTTTAGGAAAACGCTTTACTCAAGTATAGCACTATCATGTATAATTGATGAAATATTAAGAGGACAAAAGATCTATTCTGATTTATTGTCATAACTTATTCAAAATATAAAAGGAGCGTATCCTCATTGGAACGCTCCTTTTTTAAATACTATTATTTATTTGAAAATCCTAACAATTTACTTGCATTGTTATATAAGAATTTTTCTTTTTGTTCATTAGATAATTGATCTGTAGATTCAAGCTGATTCGCTAATAATTTAATTACTTCATCAGTTGTATAAGGAGCATCTGCACCATACACAATTTTATCTTCATCCACCATTTCTAATAATGTTGGTAATTGATAAGGTAATACCATACCGGCTAAATCAAAGTATAAGTTTTTCATAACTTGTTCGATATCATCCGGTCCATTTTCAACATTAAACATTTTATTACCTATGCTCACACGTTGTGCGATAACTGGTAACAACGCACCGCTATGTGGCACAATCCATTTAATATTAGGATATTTACTAAACACATTATTTTGACTCATGAAAATAATAGTACGTGTCGTATCAAAGAAAAATTCCATCAATGGTGATAGTATTTTTTCTTTAATTGAATCATTAACTGGTTTAGGTTCATTAGGATGAATTGCTACTAATGCGTGACGTTCATCTAGTTTAGCAAGTATTTTATCTAAACGATCATCACCTAAATAAATACCTCGTGCATTGGTTGGTAATGTAAACCCTAATGCATGTTGGTCATCTAAGGCACGGTCGATCATTTGAATACTCTCTTCTACTAAAGGTAGAGGTAATGATGCGAAGTAGTCTAATTTATCTTGATGCGCTGTTACCATCTCAGCAGCATAGGTATTCGCTTCTTCAGTTAACTCAAGCATTTCTTTATCTGGTGCAGCACTTAAATGTGGGCTTGAAATTGATAATACACTATAATCTATCTCTTCATCTTCCATTAACTTTAAATAACTATCTATTGAAAATGAAGGCGTTGGTACACCGTCACCTTTACCATCAAAATAATCATCTAAAAATTTCACAAATCCTGGTGAAAGATAATGTGAATGTAAGTCTATTTTTTTCATCTTTAATACTCCTTTATTTATATCGTGTCGTTTTGATAAGTTAACCATTGATCTAAACGTTGATAATAATCGTTCAATTGCTCTGGTCGATCAATACCTTGTAATTCATGATTTACACTATAACCAATGTAATTTAGGCAATAACTTAAGCATGCATAACTTGAACGATATGCTTGTAACTGTTCGTCTGGAATAGTAATCGTTGAAGGTACGACAGGTGTAAGACTATCTTTTTCATAGACACATTCCATATTTTGGATATACCAAGTGTCTCCTTCTTTAACTAATCCATACACAATTTTCGCATCTGAATTGAGTTGCATTTGAACATCCTCAATAGGTAATCGTGCTTGGATTGTTGCCTGCATAATTGCAACTGCTCTATGTTGATTAATCCAAATCTGTGAATTATAAATTTGATGCGGTGCATAACGATTCATTTCTTTTGATGATTCTACAAATTCAGCGCCTGACCCTTTAAACCACGAAATATTTACCGTTGAATCTTTTGAAAAACATTGATACATACTGTCCCAAAGACTGTTATCACGACAAAATCTTTCAAATTGAATCAGTTCTAATATATTTTCTTTATCAAGTAATGTTTCGTTCGTAAATGGTTTATTTCTTTCGAATAACATAATCTATCTCCTTTAATTTATAACTAAAGTCTAGTTTTGCTCATTCCAATTAATATGTGGACATCTATCCGTTTATTATGAAAAAGATAAACCTAAATTACAACCAATTTGTAATCGATGCTAAATAATAAAAATAGAGAAACATTGTCCAGGGGTAAACAATGTTTCTCTATTATAGATTTATATTTTTTAAGGGAGATGGGAAAGGGTAATATCCATGGCTATGGTGTTGTGTGAATTATTTTGCGTTATAGCTTGCGCTTGTGATTTGACCTCCGTCAACTATCACATCTTTGTCTTGGAATGGTTCATTGTTAAAGAAACGATTTAAAATATCTTTTGTACCCTCTTCTATACGTTGTTGTGCTTCTAATGTCATACCTGAATAGTGTACAGTCATTGCATTTCTAGGCATATTTCTCCAAGGGTGATCTGCAGGAGCAGGTTGTGGATACCATACGTCGCCAGCATAACCTTGAATGTGTTTAGATTCTAATTGTTTTACTAATGCTTCTGTATCTACAATTTTACCTCTAGCTGTGTTAACTAAATAACTACCTTCTTTCATTTTACTTAACACATCGTTATTAAATAGTGTATCTGTATCTGGTGTAAGTGGTGCATGAATAGTAATTGCATCACTTGTTGATACTAATGTTTCAAAGTCTACAAATTTTGAATGTTCATTATCTTTTTGGTTGATTGGGTCATAATGTTGAATTGTTACGTTAAATGGTGCTAAACGTTCAGCTACTAATTGACCAATTCTACCGAAACCAAAGATACCGATTGTTTTATTTTGTAATTCATGTGCGTCATTACCAACTCTAGAAAGGTTCCATTCACCTTCAACTGATTGTCTATGACCTTCTTCATAATTACGTAGTAAGATTAATAAGTCCATAACAGCATGTTCGGCAACACTTACTGTATTACTACCTGTTACTTCTACAACACCCACATTGTTTTCACTAGCTGCTTTTAAGTCAACATGGTCAGAACCGACACCTGCAGTAATAGCTAATTTTAAGTTTGGTGCTTTTTCAAGACGTTCTTTAGTCATATAAGCTGGATAGAATGGTGCACTAATAACAATATCCATATCTGCTAAGTGTTTATCTAAGTCAGCTTCACCATCAGTTAAGATGACTAATTCATGTCCTTTTTCTTCTAAAAATGGTTTTAAACCAATTGCTTTTTTAGTATTTAAAATTTGATTTTCTTCGCCCTCTACATATTCTGGAAATAATGCTACTATTTTCATAAAATAATACACTCCTATAAAATTTTTTATTTAAAATTTAAATTACTTCTTAATACACAAAAATACCTGCTACTATTTGCACATATCACCCCCTTGAATAATTAATTTTATTCAAGCGTAGTTAGCAAACAGCACCAGGTACCTTACACCAGCACGCTTATTCTATTGATTTATCGAAAACAAATATTGACACTACTTCATCAGCAGCTAAATCAACATCTGTAAATAGTTTTACAAATTTAGCACCGACAAGTTCTTCCATCTCATCAGGATTGACCTCATCATATAGACGCTTTACTTCTTGTGTTCGTGCATGACGTAACATTTCTTCATTACGTTCATCACGCAAGTAAAAGTTTTCAACTTTACTTAATGCACCTGTCATAAAAGCGATTGCCCAATTACCTTTAAAATCGACTTCGATTTTTTCAGGTCCTTTACCGACATGTTCTTTACGATAGGCACGTACAAGATTAGCAAAGGCTTGCTCTTTTTTTCTTTTATCTATTTGACTCACCTTCTTCTAATTAAGAAGCGTTTTCAATTACGTTACAGATACCATTGTAATACTTTTGACAAAATTTTCAAGAGAAATGATCACAATTTAGACACAAATCTAAATATTTCTTTTTTTTTAGTTACATACGTTAGAATTAACAAAACGTTTAGGAGAGATAAAATGACTAAAAAACAAGCACTCGTTATTATAGATATACAAAATGATTACTTCGATGGTGGTAAAAACCCACTTGTTAATCCGGAAGCTGCTGCAGACAAAGCAGTTCAATTGAAAGATGCATTTAAAGAACAACAGTTACCTGTTATTTATATTCAACATATTGATCATACTGAAGGTGCTCCTTTATTTGAAGCAGGTACTAATGGTATTGAAATTCATGAAAAATTCAATGTACAATCTGATGATATTATCATTGAAAAGCAATATCCTAATAGCTTTTTAGGTACAACTCTACAAGACACTTTAAAAGAACAAGGTGTTGAACAACTTGTGATTACAGGTATGATGACACATATGTGTATTGATTCTACAACAAGAGTTGCGGCTGAACTTGGCTATCAGCCTATTCTAGTTGAAGATACAACTGCTACATGTGATTTAGAGTATAATGGCGAAACAGTCGATGCTAAAAATGTTCAAACTGCATATATTTCAGCATTATCAAACTTCGCTTCAGTAACAACAACTTCAGAATTTTTAACTAAATAATAAAGATTTTGCTCTCATATTTGAAATGAGCGATTTATAATCTAATATCTGAATTATAACTAAAGACCTTCTTATTGCATTTTATGTGCAATAAGAAAGTCTTCTTTATTATTAATGATTGCCACCTCAATCAATCTAGATAGGGGAGGGGATAATGCTCTGAAGAAAAGTAGATTTTTAGACCGCCGTTACACTAACTTCAGACAAACCGAACACTTACATCTAGCCAAATAATCCCTTCATGGCAGTTATATACAAGCATCTTTCCCAATTATCCCCTTTGTCCGCATTAACTAGTCAGTTCATTCTCAACGTTCTTTCCGACTGGCTCCCATTTCAGTACGAACGTAATTGTTAAACCTATTAAAGGTACAAGACCAATAATTAACATGGTTTGATTTAAACCTACAGTTGCTAAAATAATTGGGAATATGAACGTACCTATAATACTACCTGTTCTACTTACTGATTCTACAATTCCTGTCGCTTGTGAACGTAATTGCGTTGGAAATGACATTGCTCCTATCGTTTTACCTTGTGTACCTGGTTCCCCTGCATGTCCAAATAAGAATAGTGCGATTAAACATGAATTAATTATCATAGGCATAACACTATATAATAATCCCGTCATAATCATGACAAAGAGTACAATAGCAAAGCCTATCATTGTGAGTTTACGTGTACCTATCCGATAGGTATATTGTGCTCCTAAATAAGCACCAATAATACCAGCAATATTAACAATTCCAGTCCCAAGTAGCACACCTAGTTTATCTTCACTTATCATATATTTTGCAATTATAGGGATATATAAACCAACCGCATAATACTGCATTCCTTGTAAGGTAGAAATTGCTGTTGCTAGTGTAATTCTTTTTAAGTATGGCGGCTTTAAAAGTCTTTTATATTCAGGTTTAGCTGTGTCTATTTCTTTAACATCTGTTTCATTTTCTACTAATTGAATTTGAACGTCATAATGCTTTTGAATATATAGTGATGCTTTTTTAAGAGATAAATGATTAACAATCCATGTCGGACTTTCTTTCAAGTATTTCAATCTCATAATGTATAATATGAGGGCAATACCCCCTCCAAATGCAACTGCCATTCTCCATAAGAGTTCTCCAACACCTAATAAGAAAAACATAATGACCACTAATGAAGATATTACAATAGCGATGTACCATACAACTTGCCAGTAATTAACATTACGACCTCTTTGTACTTTATTACTAATTTCTGCAATAAATGTGAAGGCAACTGGACTATCCATACCAATAGCGATTCCCATTAAAAATCGGCTAATTAACAACATAAATAAATTAGGTGATATGGCTGCACATAATGATGTAACGATAAGAATTAAAAGAGAAATAGAAAGGATTCTTTTTCTCCCAAAACGGTGTGCTAAACTCCCTCCAAAAATCGCACCTATCAATGCACCTACAGGTAAAGATGTCATCACAATGGATAACATTGTGGGAGATAAATGAAACTCTTTTGTAATTTGATCAGTCATTGTTCCTAAAATGGTAATATCATATGCATCTAAAAATATCGTTCCCAATACCATTAAAAGTAACATTTTAGAAGTCTGTTGCTTATCAGAATCATCAATAATTCTGTATAAATCTTGCTTAGACTTTACCATTTCCATATTAACCATCCTTTAGATTTTCGTTAGATTAAGCTTAATTAATGATTATTAATTCATTATTAAGTAAAAATAAATATTTATTTAAGCCTTCTTTATTTCGCATATAATATTAATGAATATTTGTTTAATTGATATAAAAAATCGCGCCTATCTTATTAAGGATAGACGCGATACACTCTTAGAATTCTATTCATTTGTTGAAGATTTATTTGAACGAACTTTGTAAACAATGAAGCCAATAATAAAGCCAACCAATGCTGGTAAAATCCATCCCATTCCAATATCGAAGAATGGTAGGTATTTTTCACCTAATGAAATAACGAATTTAGCAAATGATGTTTTTAAAAATGGTTCTGGACTTGCTTTAACTCCGTCAATGAATGAAGCAATCATAGTGAAGAAAATCGTGAATCTATAAACAATAGTTGAGTGGTTAAATAATGGACTAATTAATGTTAATAAAATAATTGTGATCGCTAATGGATAAATGAACATCAATACAGGTGTTGAATACATAATGATTTTCGTTAAACCAACGTTAGCGAATACACATGCTAAAATACTGACTACTGTCGCAAACATTAAGTAGCTACGTTTCGGGAACAACTCAGTAAACGTTTCAGAAAAGGCTGTGATTAATCCAATAGCTGTTTTTAAACATGCCACAATAACAATCAATGATAGGATAATGATGCCGTAATCTCCAAGATAATGTCTCGCGATTTGTGCTAATGCGATACCTCCATTTTCACTCACTTTGAATTTACCGATACTCATTGTACCCATAAACGCAAGTAAGCTATATATGATACCCATTAATACAATACTGATTGTTCCTGACTTAATTGTTTCTTTAGCAATACTATTAGGATTTGTAATACCTAACTTTTTAATCGTTGTTACGATGATAATACCAAATGCTAGTGACGCTAATGCATCTAAAGTATTATAACCATCAATAAATCCTTTGAGCAGTGGGCTCTTACTATAATCCGCACTTACTGGCGCATTAGTTAATCCACCTAATGGATGGATAAAGGCTAAGACAACAACGATACCTAATAAGATTAAAAATACAGGATTTAAAAATTTCCCTATGTAATCTAAAATTTTAGATGGTTTTCTCGCAAAGAACCATGCTAATAAGAAGAAAATAATACTAAAAACTGGTAAATAAATCTTCGCAGCACCTGGTGAGATAAATGGTGAAAATGCAATTTCAAATGATGTCGTTGCTAACCTAGGTAAAGCAAAGAATGGTCCGATTACTAAATATAGACCTATTGTAAATATGTATGCGTACGTTTTACTTACCCTTGAAGTAATTTCAAAAATGCCATTTGTTTTAGACATACCGATTGCTATGATACCTAAAAATGGTAACCCAATGGCTGTAATTAAAAAGCCTAAATTGGCTATAAATACGTTTGATCCTGCTGTTTGTCCTAGATGAATTGGAAATATAATATTCCCTGCACCAAAGAATAAACCAAATAGCATTGATCCGATAAAAATATTCTCTTTTAATGTCAATTTGTTTTTCATCATGTCTGTTTATTCTCCTAGTTATTTTTTGTTCATTATACATTATATTTTGTAAAGGAAAAATGTAAATAACAAGAAAATTTTTAAAAATTAGACAATAATGGTTCATCATTACACATAAATGTATAAAATTACATTTTAATGCACTTAATAATTGATTTTACATATTTAAACAGACCTTTTTCGTATAGCTTTTCAAAACTTTATTATTAGCCGATTTATTCTTCACTGCAGAAATTAGCGATTCATTAAAACTGTTTATGCCTCTATTCTTCTAATTGTTTAATGACTTTAGCTGGTACACCTGCTGCAAGTGAGTTATCAGGTATGTCTTTTGTTACTACTGCACCTGATGCGATAACTACATTATCACCTATCGTAACACCCGGTGTAATAGTTACCTTGCCTCCTATCCAAACATCATTTCCTATATTAACTGGGCTTGCTTGTGCTAAATATTCTCGTCTGCCTTTTGCACTCAAAGGATGATTAACAGTATAAATATCGACGTTTGGACCTATCATGACATGATTTCCTATTGTTACTGGTGCAATATCCAAAATAGTAAGATTATAATTAGTTAATACATCATGCCCTACATGTATATTGCTTCCATTATCGCAATTGAATGTAGCTTGGAAAGAAATGTTATCTCCAGCTGAACCTAATATTTCACGAATTTTCTTTTCCTGTTGTTCTGGATCTGTAGCAGGAATGGCATTAAATTCTTGGCATAATTGCGCGGCTCTTGCTTTACGATCTGCTACTTCTTTATCATCAAAATGATATGGCATACCTTTATCAAGTTTTTCAATTTCTCTCATAGTAATCCGACCCTCTCGTTTCTATATTATTCAATGTGAATTTAACTTAATATATCAATCAATAACTCTGTAATTATGAGTTTTTTAGTGATATTCAAAAAGCTGTAGTCTGCCAATATTTAGCAATCTACAGCTTACCCCTTTTATTACTTTACTTGTTACACTTAAACATTATAAATATTGATCTGCATGTTCTAATCTATAATGTTCAGTGACTTCTTTTTCGTGGTCAAATTCTTTTTGACTTAATTTTTTAATGTTTTCCACTGCGTAGCCTAATTTTTTAGCAAATTCTTCTACTTCATCTTTATTTTTAGCAATAACAAACATAGTTAGAACATTATCGTCGACAATATCTTTATTGTGTTGATAATCTAATTTGAAAAATTTCATAAGAATCTCCCCCTCTGTTGTGTATATTATATACCCCAAAACATAAATTTATACATGTAAATTGTTATATTTTATGTCTATATTGTTAAAACATTTATTTTGTAAAAATAAACAAATGATTTCCAAACGAATTGTATACTTTTTTAACTTCTATATAGATTTACAACTCGAATTCTGAATTTGAATTTTCAAAAAGATTAAATATTTAATAATAATTATTTGTGGGCGATTTAATTTTTTGAACATTATGTTACAATTGTGAAATGATTTTTTATAGAGATGGTATTTAAATTGTACTAAAGGGGTTAATATACATGAATATTATTTTAGGCGTTGGAACACTTGTCGCCGTGTTAATTATAATGACTTTATTTTTAAAATTTGCACCATACGGTAAGGAAGGCTTACAAGCATTATCAGGTGCAGCTTGTGCGACATTCCTTCCCCAAGCATTCTTAAGCTATGCCATAGGTGGTATCTTACATATTAAATTCTTACAAGACATCGGGGATCTTGCAGGTAGTCTAGGTGGTATCGCAGTGGGTATACTCACATGTATCAATTTAGGCGTATCACCAGTATTCGCTATTATTGTAGGTCTAGTATTAAAAGATTTCAGTTTATTACCAGCGTTTATCGCTGCATATATTGTTGCATTCATCATTAAATTTATTCAAAAGAAAGTACCAGAAGGTTTAGATTTAATCGTAGTTATACTCATTGCACCAGCATTAGTTTATGGACTCGCTTCTATAATCAATCCAGGAGTCACAGCCGTATTAAACCAAATTGCCGGCGCTGTTAACTCAGTTGGCGATAGTAGTCCTTATGCATTAGCAATTATATTAGGTCTTATTATTCCAGTAACAAGTATGACACCATTAAGCTCAATGGTACTTGCAAGTATTTTAGGTCTAACTGGTCTACCAATGGCTATCGGTGCGATTACTTGTACCGGCGCATCATTTGTAAACTTTACGCTATTCAATATTTTAAAAATTGGCGAAAAACCAAATCGTTTCGCCGTCTTTATAGAACCATTGACACAAATTGATTTAATTGTAAAATATGTGTCCGTATTATACGGAACCAACGCTATTATAGGTATGGTCAATGCTTGCATTATCACATTTAGCGGTCTAAAAATAGGCGTAACTGGTATGGCAACGCCTATTGCAGGTGCCATTGTACTATTTGGCTTTAATAATCCAGTATCATCCGCTATAACAATTATTGCCGTAGCAATTACTAGCTTAATACTCGCTTACATTATTGGCACATTAATTAAAAAATTTGATTTAATGCACTTACACATCCCAATGCCTGGTAACAAAAAAGCGAAACATTCATAGAATAAAACCATCTCCCAAAAATGCGGCTAAACTCGCAATTGGGAGATGGTTTTTTATTATTCTTCACTAATTAATTCTTTTGTATATTTTTTTGTTACTGATTTAATAATAATCAATACCATGGCTGTTACTGCTACTATAACCAACGAAGCGCCACCGACATACTTAAAGACTTCCTCACCGTTAGTATAAGCGACTACATCAGATTCAGTAGTTCTCATTTTTGAAGTTATTAATAGATTTATACCATAAGTTAAAGGTAATGCGCTGACCATACTCCACAATATAATGGGAAATATTCCCCAAGTACTTGTATATTTAAATAATGGTAAAAATAAAAGTAAGTATGGTGTAAATATGACAATGATTGTAACTGGAAATACAATTGCCCAAAGTGTTGCTGCTTCTAACATAAAATAAAACGTGAATTCGTAGATACCTATTGAAATAAGGACAACATAAGCCAAACTCAAACAATATTTTACCCAACTGTCTAACTCTATTGCTATGTCCATTATTCTTTTCTTATTTTTACTTATAGAATTGATTAATTCTACAGCTAATAAAATAATTACAAATACAATGAGGGATGTTATAAACCATTCCATAACAGGCGCTTCAAACATATTTCATTTAATCCTTTCTTATAGAAGTCGTTGATTATAAGGTACATACTTCTTATACATTATTATGAGTTGCATTAAAGCTTAATAACCTGATCCTACTTTGTCACCATTTTCATCATATTTCGTCACATAGCCATCATCAACATCTACAGTATATGATCCTGCTAAATTGCCATCTTTATCATCATATGAGAATCCCCATTTACCATCACTTGTTTTTTCAGGTTCTTTAAATGTATATTCGTCTGTATCTAAATTTTCTCCTTCGTAGGATTCTACTTTATCAATAACGTTATCACGTGTAACTTCTTCAGAATCAGAACTACTATCTGATGAACTATTATCATCTGAACTTGAATCGTCATCACTTTCTTCATCGTCATCATCTGAGAATGTTGGCATTTTATCATAAATATTAATCTTGTTAGCTACTGATTCAAATTCACTAGAATCTTTATATTTTTCGTAGACTTCTTTAGTGTCGTGTTCTTCACCGTACTTTAAAGCATCTTTATATGAAGGAATTTCACTTTGAGTACCACCTAAATAAATTTTATCGTCACTGACACCTATAATAGATCCAAACATTCCTACAGAAGGAGATACACCATAAAATTTCATCCCTTCAGGTGAATTTGGAATATCTTGAATTTCTCTACTTACAGCAAAATTTTTCAAAGTTTTAGTCTCTTTACCATCTGACATCTGAGCTGTATATCTACCAGTCAAAATATCATTTTTCGTTAAAGTATATTTACCTGATTCATTCGCTAAAAATACTAAAGCTACTTTCTCTTTCTCAGATAAGTTAGCTATGTCATTACTAGATGAACTTTTCGAACTATCTGAATTACTTTCTTTATTTGAGCTATCTTTACTAGAAGATGATTTTGAATTATCCCCTTTGTTGCTATTTTCACTTTTTTGACTATCTTCTACATTTGACGCACCTTTGTTGTCACTTGATGAGTCATCATTATTACACGCTGCCAACAATAAAAGTGCTGTTCCACTTAAAAATAACAATTTCTTCACTAATAAGTCCCCTTTGTTTAGTTAATGATTTAATTTAAATATGCATAAATTTACATTTATTGAAAAAATACTTTATACATATAGACTATACTATATTTTTATATAAATATAGACACGAAACAAAAATATTTCACAATATAGATATAAATGAATTATGTACTATATATCATTAAATAAAATAAACGAAAATAAATTTATACTTTAAGTTTGAATATCTTATAATAATATTGTAAATTAAAAGTGGTAGTGTTTTCACTACCAAAATCATATAGGAGTGATGCTTTATGAAGAAATTAACAAAAACTTTTGTTGCTAGTAGTATTATTCTCGGCACTGCATTAGGAGTAAGTGTTTCTGCAGACAATGTATCATCTCACGAAGCTCATGCTGCTTCATCTCAATATTGGTATAAATATAATGGTTATACCGCTTCTGGTGGCAATTTTGTGTTAAGTTCATCTTTCTACAATGGACTAAAAGCAGGTAACGTAGAATTCAACGGTGTGAAAGTAAATAGTAAGTATCAAGCACCCAATAATTCTAAAGATATTTATGATCAAAATTTCCAACAATATAAAAACCACAAAGCAAATAATGTAGAATTTAAAATCAAACCAAATACAATTACTTTAAAACAAGTGAAACAAAAATATGGTAATCACTACGATTTCCAAAATCCATTAAATGGTCCTACTAAGAAGAAAGGCGATGGCTTATATAGTTATCAAGTAGGTAAAGGGCATATTGTTTTTGTTGTACAAAATGGATATGTCACATACGCGAATGTATCTTAAACATAACTTTTAATATATAAACGAGGCTAGAACCCATTTTGCGGGTTCTAGCCTCTATCTTGTTTATTAACCTTTGATTTTTCCTGTTATGGCAAAGGCCATATCTCGTATAAAAGCAGCTGGATTTTGATTCGCTTCTTGATTTAATTTATCTTTAAATGTATCCATTGAGAAATTGTCTTCCACTACGTGATGTGCTTTCATTCTAGGTAACATCATTCCCACTAACCATTCTAAATCATTATTTTCAGAAGTATGAATCACCGCTTCAGCGAAGTAATCTATATCACGCATACCTATTTCGTTAAATAATTGATATAGTTTTTGTCCAATATGAATATCTCCACCTTCTTTTTCAACAGTATCCCAGATCCACTGTATTGCTGTTTGATGGTTTGGTAATTGATCTGCACCCGTTCCTCCATTAATCGCATCACTCTCTTGAAAACAAAATTGCCCGCCAGGTTTTAAAAATCCTTTTAATATAGATAAAGCTTGTTTCACATCAGGCAAGTACATTAATACGCGTCGACCAACAATTGCATCAAATTGACCCAACGTTTCGGGTAATTGGTAAATATCATGTAATTGATAACAGACATTTGTATATGAATTTCCTTCAATTGCTTTAGCCAATAAGTCTTCATTCATATCGATACCAATAACTTCTCCTTGTGATCCTACGCGTTCGGCGATTAATTGTGTTACTTCACCAGTAGCACATCCAATATCTAGTACACGCATACCTTCATGAATATCTGCACGCTCTAGTAATTTGTTAATAACTTCATTTCTCTTATTCATCTATTTTTCTCCTTCATCAAACATTTTTGATTATATATCTTACTGAAGCTCACTTTATACTAAAATATAAATGACGCATTAAATCTATTTACAAACTGAACAACAAAATTATATAATATTATCTTAATATAAATACATGATTAGAAAGGACAGACATCATGAAATCAACTCGCATCTTATATTTATTATCAATCATTTTAAGTATAGTTAATTTATTCGTTGTTTATACAACATTTTTTACTAACTTATTTAATGATACTAAGTTCTCACTATGGTATTGGCCAGGTGCCACTCTTATCATCATAACTTTAATCATCAATTTAATTTCTCTTTTTAAATATGGGCAACGCTTTGCTCTTATCATATTAATAATACTGAACGCAGTCTTACTTCTTATATATTCTGCGCCATTACTATTAGTTTAAATTAAAATGGAGTTAGCCTACGAAGACATATATTATGTTTCCATAGGCTAACTCCATATACTAAGAAACTAATCCTCATTTAAATAAGTCGTTAATAATTCAATATAGTACTCAACAAATTGATGATATGTTTCTTTATTGACGTGCTCATTGATTTGATGGGGTACAGTTCCAGGTCCAAACATTAAGAATGGAAAATGTTCATCTTTATCTCGAAGTAAATTAGAGGCATCAGTCACGCCTACAGTTGGAGTCGCAACGACCTCACGATTAAAGATAGTCTTTGCAACTTGTTGACCTAACGCTATTAAGCGATTCTCACCTGTTGTAAGCACTGGATTTAAATCTAAATATATATCCTCTTCAAGTTGTCCACCTTCACCATTAATTTGATTGATATGTTTGTCGAATAGTGCTTTTACTTTATCATTATCAAATTCTGGAACAGTTCGGATATTAAAATCAGTTGTGGCCTTATCTGGTATCGAATTCACTTGATTACCACCATGAATCATTGTGTGATTAATAACTAAACCTTTGACTACTTGTGCTAGTTGCTGTTCGTCTATAGGGCCGTTTATTCTTTCCTTAACGCCTTCTATAAAATGAGAAAAATCTAACTGCTTATAATTTAATTCTTGTTGAAGTTTTTCATAATCATCATCAATATTACGCACAAAGTCTAATAAAGGTTTAATCGCATTTTTACCTACAATTGGCACAGAACTATGTGCTGCTTGTCCTCTAGACACAATTTGATAATCCATTGAACCTTTATGTGCATAGACAATACCTGACTCAGATGGTTCAGCAATGATAAGCGCATCTACGTCGTCCATATAGCCTGCTTTGTATAATTGTTCGGAACCAAGCTGTTGCATTTCTTCCCCAGCTGTCGCCATTAACTTAATTGTACCTTTTTCCAATAAACCACGTTCATGAATATCTATCATTGCAATAACTAATGCAGCTAGCCCTGCTTTCATATCCGATGTCCCACGACCATATAAGAAGCCATCTTGTTCAGTTAATTCAAATGGTGGGTATGTCCAATCGCCATAATCACCTTCCGATACTACGTCCATGTGACCAGAAATGCCTACAACAGGATGACCATCACCAATTGACGCAATTAAATTGGCACGATGATGATGTCCTTTAATTTCATCAATTTCTGCCTTGATACCGTGCTTTTGTAGTAATGATTGTAAATATTTTGCTACTTCAATTTCATTATCATTTACGGTTTTAATCTCTATCATATCTTTTAATATTTGTAATTGCTCATCTTTTGAAAATACACTCATGTTAAATACTCCTTTAATACTGTTGTTCCATTAGGATCATTTAATAACATTACCCATATCCTAACTTGCAAAAATTTAATCTTTGGCAACAGATTCATGGTATCTATCAAAGTGTAGTCAATCAAACAATTCATATTGAAATATAGCTATTAACCTTTAACATCTTTCAATTGATAGCTTTTATTTTTTAATAATGCATTACTATTGTCATTAAAAATCTGATGTTGCTCATTTTTTTCAAAATAATTAGACGCTCCAATATCTTGTTCCATTTTAGCAATCCAATCGTTAGGTGCATAATGTGCATCTGAGCCAAAAACGATATGAGATGTATCAGTAACTTCTTTCAAACTCGCAAATGTAGAGTTACCTGTTGAAAGTGCTGTATCATAATAAAATCGACGAATATAATTGTCTGCCGAATATTGTAATTGTGACATTCGCTTCAAACTATGAAGATATGTTTTGAACATTTTTCCATAGCGAATAGGATGTTTAGCAACTTCTCCAATCATCTTTGTCTTACTTCCCGTTAAATACGGCTTCAGACGTTCTTTCGGATTCACCATGATATAACTTAATGTTTCAAGTGTTTGGTTAATTCGCCATTCTAAATACGGCAACGTACCTCCAGCATGCGCCAAAATAAATTTAATATTTGGATAACGATCCAACGTACCACTCAATATTAAGTTAGTCGCTGCTCGCGTAGTATTAAAGGTAAATTCTTCTATAAAATCCGCTACAACATATTGAGGTTTTTTCACTTTATCTGAAGCCGAACTAGGGTGCACAAACACCACGCCATGACGATCATTAATTGCTTTCATCACAGGTTCAAATATATCGTCACCTAAATATTGATCTCCATAATTAGATAACAATCCAATACCGTCTAATTTCAATTCATCTAGAGCATAAACTACTTCATTGATTGACTGTTTAATATATGGCATCGGGAGTAAAGCAAAGCTTTTAAAACATTCTGGGTAGTCTTTCTTTAATTGTGCTTGATATTCATTTACTTCTCTAGCTACTTTAGAAGCTTGCTTCTTATTAAACGGTAATGTAGCAGGCTCTGAAATTGAAGTTACACCTATATCTATATTTAATTCATTCATCATATTAAGACTGTCCTCAGTCTTCCAATCCTTAATAGGATAGCCACCAGCAGTTGTTACACCTATCTTACGTAATGCGTCTTTATATACTTTAGGAATAATGTGATGGTGAATATCTATTATTTGTAAATTCTCTTTCATAATCAAACACTCACTTTCTACTATTGAAATCAATTGCAATATTATTTAAGTTATCTTATATTTTAATAGACAATACGTCTATTAAATAACTTAACAAATTTCCATAATGAATACTCGCAGAAACTTCTCGAATTATAGGTTTAATGTACATATCAATGATATATGTTGATTATCTTTAACATAATAGAGTATTTATGCAATAAAGGATGAAGCAGAAATGGACAAAAGACAAATTCGTACTAACCAATATTTAAAAAAGGGACTTACTCAATTATTAAATCAAGTAAGTTATTCTAATATCACGATTAAACAATTAGCTGACGCTGCTAATATCAATCGCAGTACTTTTTATTTACATTATAAGAGCAAGGACGATTTCTTAAACTCTGTAATTGAGGAAACGATTGATGAGCTTACCGATTATGTAAAACAATCTTCAGTCAATGATGATGCTATATTTAATACTGAATTTAAAGTGTCTTTCACACGGTTATTAGAATATATTGAACTTAATTTTGAGTTTGTAAAAGTACTCATTACAAATATGAATACAACCTATTTTCGCGCATTACTAGTAGAAAAGGTTCGTGAAAATATTTATTATCCATTATTGGAAAAAAACAACGTTGAAATGAACTTCCAAAAAGATATTATATTGAATCATACAATATATGGTGATTTAGGAGTTATTGAAAGTTGGTTTAACAGCGAGAATTATTATAGCTCTCATTATATTGCGGAGGTACTTTTCGATGTTTCTAGCCATTCTCCCATATCACTATTAGGTATTGAATCTGAATTTGAAAATCAATAACCTAACATCAACCTATATCATATTCAAATTCGCACTCTAAAGATTAGTTATTTGTCTAATTTTTAGAGTGCTTTTTAGTTAGCTTAGTTTTAAATCAACACATATTTATCTATTATTTTAATATTGATAGACGATAATATACATACTGTCTATTAAGTCGAATTTTTATATAACGAAACCAAGATTTTCTAATCAAAATATGCTATTTTAACTAATAGACACACTGTCTATTATAAACAAACCAATTATTATTAATATTCAACTATATGGAAAGAGGGATCATATGGCGTATATAAAATTAGAAAATTATTCAAAAATATTTGGAACTGGAGATCAAAAGGTCTATGCAAATAACGATATTTCATTTGAATTGGAAAAAGGTCAACTTATGGTCATTGTGGGTTCATCTGGTGCAGGTAAATCAACATTATTAAATACATTAGGTGGTATGGATTCAGCTACAGAAGGAAAAGTCATCATTAATGGTACGGATATTGCTCAATTTTCCGAAAAAGAATTAACTACTTATCGACGAAAATCAGTTGGCTTTGTCTTCCAATTTTATAATCTCATCCCTAACCTAACGACTTTAGAAAATTTAGAACTTGCATCTGAATTATCATCAGAAGCATTAGACCCTAAAGAAACGCTAAAAAAAGTTGGTTTAGAAAAAAGAATAGGTAACTTCCCTTCCTAACTATCTGGTGGTGAGCAACAACGTGCTTCTATTGCCCGTGCCGTTGCGAAAAACCCAGACTTACTCTTATGTGACGAACCAACAGGCGCATTAGATTACAAAACTGGTAAAAAGATTTTACAAGTTCTGCAAGATTTAAGTCATGAAAATAATAAAACTGTCATCATCGTGACGCATAACGCAGCATTAAAAGATATGGCCGACCATGTAATTGAAATATTCGACGGAAAAATTAAAGAAGACTACATCAATGATCATCCTAAACCAATATCAGAAATTGAATATTAAGGAGGATATACATGAGTAAATTAAATAAAACGATATTACGTGAATTTAAGTCATCATTTCCTCGCTTCATTTCAATTACTATTTTGTTAGCTTTAGGTGCTTTTATATTAATTGGCTTAAAAGTAACTGGCGATGATATGCGACTAACTGGAGATCAATATTTTAAAGATCATCATATGGCTCACGCACAAGTAACAAGTCCTATTGGATTTTCAAAAGATGATAAACAACATATTAATAATATGGATCATGTGGCTAAGACAGAATATAGCATTTCGAAAGATGCTCGTATTGCAAATTCAAATAAAGCTATTCGATTAAACGAAAACACATCAAAATTATCTACCTACAAAGTTAAAAAAGGTCGTTTGCCAAAAGCTTCTAATGAAATTGCTTTAAATGCGCAAGATACTTCAAAATATAAAATTGGACAAACAATCGATTTTACAAATAATAAAGGTAAAAAAGATATTTCTGGACTTAAACATCATCAATACAAAGTTGTTGGTTTCGTAACCTCAAGTGATTACATGCAAAAACAAAATTTAGGCGTAACCAATGTCGGTAAGGGACAAATCGATACATTCGGCGTACTAGCAAAATCTGGATTCAACACTTCTAAACCTAATGTAGCCAAATTAACTTATAATAACGCTCACGGTAACAGCTACTCAGACCGATTTGAAAAACAAATTAATAGTAATGCTTCAAATAATGCTGATGATTTAGAAAAATGGTCTGACAAACAACGTTCAGATATGAAAGATGATAAACAAGCAGAACTTAATAAAGCGAAAAAAGCGTTAGATAAACAAAAAGATTCAGTTAATGAAAATAAAACTATGCTACAACAAACTGGCAAACTAAAAGACGCTCAACAAGATATAGCTAAATCTGAAACACAACTCAAAAACAAAGAGAACGACATTAAAAAATTAGATGATATTAACTACGAAATTCAACCACGTAGTGATTACAATCAAGGCTATAGTCAGTTTGGTGAATCAGCTAAACGTATTGATATTTTATCTAACACATTCCCTATCATCTTCTTTGCAGTAGCAATTTTAGTTACATTTATAACAATGTCTAGAATGGCTGAAGAAAAAAGAATGAATATGGGTGTAATGCGTGCTCTTGGCTATACAAAATTTGACGCTATGAAACTGTTCTTAATTTATGGCACAAGTGCTGCAGTTATAGGTACTGCCCTAGGTAGTTTCTTCGGTACATGGTATTTACCTGAAAAAATTTATCAAGCTTATGCTGCTAACTTGATTGTACCTGAAATCCAAACACCTACTCATTGGTTGTGGATTGGTATTAGTCTATTAGTCGCATTACTTTGTACAGTTGTACCTTCAGTATATATTGCTTGGAAAGCATTAAAAGAACAACCTAAATATTTATTATTACCAAAACCACCAAAAGCCGGTTCAAAAATATTATTAGAACGTCTACCATTTATTTGGAATAAATTGTCATTCAATCATAAAGTGACTGCTCGTAACCTTTTCAGATACAAAGGTCGTATGTTTATGACAATACTCGGCGTGTTTGGCTGTACATCACTGTTAATTACTGGTTTCGGTATGCGAGATTCATTAAATGGTATTATCCATAACCAATATCAAAATATTATTCACTACGATATTATTAGTGTTTATAATACGCATGCGTCACAACAAGACAAAGATAAATATAATGACAAAATTAATGATTTAGACTCAGTTAAACAAAAAGATGATGTCTACTATCAATCGGTTACTACTAAACCTAAAAACGTTATAGATAATCAACAAATTTCTATGATTGTTCCTAAAAACTCTGATAACTTTAAGGATTATATGACCTTACGTGACGCCGATTCAGATAAGAAAATAAAATTAAGCAATAATGGTGTTGTTATTTCTGAAAAATTAGCTAAACTTGGCCACTACAAAAAAGGTGATACTCTAACAATTAAAGATGATACTAATGCTAAACATAAAGTCAAAATTGATGGTATCGCTCAAATGTATGCTGGACATTACATGGTGATGAACAAACAATATTACGAAAAAGCATTTGATAAAGATATCGATTATAATGCTAAAATTTTAAATTTAAAAGATAGATCCGCTTCAAATATTAATAAAGTTTCAAGTGAATTAAATGAACAAGATGCGAGCCAAACAGCCGTGCAATCCAACCAAGCTAAAACAGCCATCAATACAATTTTAGACGGTCTTGATAATATCGTCTTAATCATTGTCGTTGCATCATCTGCGTTGTCATTCGTTGTACTCTTCACATTAACGAATATTAATGTATCTGAACGTACACGAGAACTCGCCACACTTCGAGTATTAGGCTTTTATAAAAAAGAAACAGTGATGTATATTTACCGAGAAACAATACTTCTCACTATCATCGGTATTTTAACTGGATTTATCGGTGGCACTTATTTACATCACTTTATTATGGATACATTGCCACCTAACAATGCTATGGCTGACTTAACGTTATATTGGACAAACTTTACATTCTCTACGCTATTAACGTTAGTATTTGCATTTATTGTAATGCTGATTATGGCTAGAAAAATAAGTAGAATTGATATGCTCAATGCGTTAAACTCAGCAGATTAAAGTAAATATATGTATATATTCCTGTAATTAAGGGACATGCAACTCATGAGCGAAGCGTTCTAGAGTTGCGTGTCCCTACTTTAATATTTGTTAATTTAAAACTATATAATAGTATTTTCAAATTTATATGTATATACTATGAATATTACATTTAAAGGAGCAAATAAAATTAATGAAGACATTACTTATTAATGCGCATCCGTATTTTAATAATGATGCGACTTATACTGCTAAATTGAAAAATTTATTTTTAGAAAAGTTTAATACTGCATTTCCAGAAGGTGAAATTGAAGAATTAAATTTATATGATATTGCACTACCTCGTTTAGAGAGTGATCAATTATTACATGTGTGGTCTAAATTAGGTTCAGGAGAAGAATTATCAGCTGAAGAAAGCCAAATCGCTGAGATGTCTTCATTTTTACTAAACCAATTTAAAGAACATCATCGTATTGTTATTTTGACACCTTTACACAACTTCAATATCACGTCTAGATTAAAAGATTATATCGACAATATTATGGTGGCAAGAGAAACATTTAAATATACTGAAGATGGTTCTGTTGGGCTGATGACAGATGACTACAAAGCATTATTACTACAAGCGAGTGGTGGCGTTTATACGAATGATGATCGTTACACACCTCTTGAATTCTCATACCATTATTTAAGAGAAATGTTCAAAGAAATTATGGGCTTTGACGAATTTTACGTAGCTCGTGCGGAAGGTACATCAGTGCTACCAGAAGATGAAATTATGAAAGGCGCTAAAGAAGACTTAGACCAAGTATTCGATGCGTTTTATACAAAAGGATAATATCAAATAAAGAAACCCGTAATAGAACGATTTAATCGCTCTGTTACGGGTATTTATTTTGTCTTTATATTAAATAATGATATTTAGACTACCTCAAGACTGCCCAAACATTAAAATGCCACTGTACCTACCAACATTGCAATTAATAATAATACGATTGCGAAGCCCCATACCCAGAAGAACGCATATTTGATATATGTTCCCATATTAGCTTCAGCTAATCCAAGTGCAAGCCATAATGCTGGTGCAAATGGGCTCACAAATGTACCAATAATATTACCGATGACCATTGAGTATGCAGTAGATACTTGAGATACGCCAAATTCTGCTGCAGTTTGTTTCACAATTGGTAATAACGCAAAGTAATAAGCGTCTGTACTTGTTAATAAATCAAGTGGCACACCTAATAATCCTACAATAATGTGGATATAAGGGCCTACAGGTTGTGGAATGATCTTAATTAAATCTGTTGCGATTGATTTCAACATTCCTGTATGGTCTAACACACCTAAAAACATACCGGCACCGACGATAACTACTGCCATCATTAATGCGTTAGGTGCATGTGCTTTGACGCGGTCCATTTGTTCATCGACACTCTTATAGTTAATAATTAAAGCTAATGCGACACCTATCATAAATGCAAATTCTGGTGGTGCTATATTTGAAAGCATAATGACCATAACTAAAATCGTTAACAGTGTATTAATCCAAATGATAGACCCATGCTCTTTTGCGCGACCTCTAACTGGGAATTTTATCTCTTGATCGTGTTCATAATGTCTCACCAATTTATGTATATCTATGTCTTGTGTTTGTTCAAGCTCTCCATTAGCGATACCTTTTTGAATGCGTCGTTTCTCTCTAAATCCTAAATAAACAGCTAGTATCATGACTAATACAAAGCCAATAATTTGTATAGGTATCAAACCGTACCATAATTCATTAACACTTTTAGCCTTTAACACTGTTGCTACACGAGCCATTGGTCCGCCCCACGGCACCATATTCATAATGGCTGCACTCAGTGCTAATAATAAGATAAGTAAGTAACGACTCATATTCAATGCTTTATAAAGTGGTAATAACGCTGGAATACATAGTAAAAATGTAACCGCTCCTGCACCATCTAATTGCGCAATTGTACCAAGCAATGCTGTCATAATACATACAATAATCACATTACCTCGTGTCATTAATAACAATCTTTTAACGACGGGCTTAAATAAACCACTATCTGTCATAATGCCAAAGAAAATAATCGCGAAAATAAACATAATGACGACATTCATGACTTGTGCCAAACCTTTGTCAAAGAACGTCACTAAATCATGAACGTTATAGCCTAGTATAAGTGCTCCAAGACACGGAATTAGTGTCATCCCCACGAATGGACTAATCTTTTTGGCAATTAATAAACCAACAATTGAAATAATAATGAGTAGACCCATTATCGTTAACCACATATGATCCCCTTGCATGACTAACATCCCCTTTGAAATTATTAAATTTTAAAACCCCTAAATATTTAAGTAGAAAAAATTTTCCGAAAATTTATTTATTACAAATATTTTAACATAAATGATTAATCGAGGAATATATGGGTATTTAAATATATTATTATTTTTAACTTAACTACGCTATTTCATTTTAAATAGTATCTTGTACAATAAAAAACTTTCTAATTAAAAGGGATTAATCATGTTAAAGAAATTTATTTTATGCCTAGTAATCTTTTTAGCGATATTCACTATATTTTTCCAAAAGAAACTAGATAAATCAGAAATAGAAAAAGGCATTACGTTAGATATTGCACGTAAACACTATACAGAACATAGTATTAAGCAAATTATCAAACATCTTAGCAAACATCATGGTACATACTTACAGTTACATTTTTCTGATAATGAAAACTACAGTATCTATTCAAAAATGTTAAAGCAGACATCCAACAAAACGAATTCATACTTTTTAACTAAAAAAGAACTCAAATCTATTATTAAATATGCGAACAAAAGGAATGTGCAAATTATTCCAGAAATAGATTTACCTTCTCACTCAAAATCCATTCTTACTTTATTAAGAAAACATCATCCTGATACATATCAAAAAGTCGTATCGCAAGATGATTCAAGTACGATTGATTTTATAGATAACAAAGATTCATTGAAATTCTCTAAAGATTTAATTTCAGAAATTAGCGATTTATTTAAACAGCCGAAGTATAAAAATGAACAGAAAATGGTCATTGGTGGCGATGAAGTTCCCGGTAGTGGTGCGAACCAACAACAATTCGTAAAATACATCAATCAAATTTCTAACTATGCTAATTCCAATAACTATGAAACTAAAATATGGAACGATTCCATAACTAAAGAAGGTCTGAAACAGTTAGATCAAGCCATTATCATTATGTATTGGCAACAGAAAAATCAAAGTAGCCTAACACCACGAGACTTTTTCAATTACAACCATCAAGTTGAAAACTTTAATAGTCAGTCCTTATATCTATTTCCTAGAGATGAAAAATCAACTTCAACATCTAAAAATATTGATTTAATATCTGACACAAAAATAACGTCATTTAATACGTACCATAATCATCAAAAGAACTATTACGATACAAACCTAAACGGTGTGACGATGAGTTTTTGGGGAGAGTTTGCTTCTTCTCTAAGTCAAAATGATCTCATCAAGTACATCATTAAATACATTAAAATATTTTTCTAATATTAAGCTATTGTTAACACAACATTTTTTGTCCATTGATTTATTGCTAAGTTTTTCCTTTTTGACAGTAAACTAAAACTGTCTAAAGCGTTTTTTCACCCATAAACTCTTTTTACCAACTAAAACTTCTTAAGCATAAAATTTTTAACTCTATTATTAATAATAGAGTTATTTTTGTTTAATAATAATTATACCAATTATAACTTTTTTATATATTAAAAAAGTGTTGCAACTCCTAGAAAACTGCATTATCATCAGTTCATGTTAAAAATTCCTAGGGGGAGAAACATGAACTTATTAAATTTCTTAATACTTTATCCGTTATTTATGTCTGTATTTTGGATAGTAGGAACGATTATTTATATGTTCTTTTCTGAGCTATGGCTTACTCAAAAACCGACTAAAGCCATAGGAGAAGAAGGTATATCATTTTTAGTTCCTTGCTTTAACGAAGAAGAAACAATTAAAGATACAATTGAAAATCTATTGTCATTAGAATTTCCAAACAAACAAATCATTGTCATCAATGATGGAAGTTCAGATAATTCTGCACAGATTATTTATAAGCTTCAAGAAACAATGGATTTCACATTTGTCGATCTTAAAGTCAATCAAGGGAAAGCCAATGCTCTAAACAAAGGTGTTGATTATGCCGAGTATGATTACGTTATGGGCATAGACGCAGACACGCTTATCGATAATTGCGCACCTTACTTTATGATTCAACACTTCCAAGACAATCCTAAATTAGCAGCAGTTACTGGTAATCCAAGAATAAGAAATAAAAAATCTATACTTGGTAAAATCCAAACTATTGAATATGCAAGTATGGTAGGAAGTATCAAACGTGCACAATCTTTAACAGGAAAAATTAATACAATCTCTGGTGTATTTACACTATTTAGAAAATCTGCAGTTATACAGGTTGGAAAATGGGATATCGATATGATTACTGAAGATATTGCCATCTCATGGAAATTCCATCTAGCAGGATTTCAAATTAAATATGAACCTAGAGCACTTTGTAGAATGCTTGTACCCGAAACTGTGGGAGGCCTATGGAAACAACGATTAAGATGGGCACAAGGCGGACAAGAAGTTTTAATTCGTGACTTTAAAGCCGGGTTAAAATCAATGAATCCAGCCATATATTTACTCGTATTCGAACAAATCTTTTCGCTTATTTGGGTTTACTGCGTTGTCTCTATTTTAATCATTCAAATTATAAATGCTAACTTCTTAGACTACCACTTCTTAAATTATAAATTTTCACTCATCATTTTATCGGCCTTATTACTAACATTTATCAATACAGTTCAATTCACAGTTTCACTTATTGCAGATAGTAAATACGAAAAAATTAATATTTTCACTATTTTCTATTTAAGCTGGTATTCAGCTATATATTGGTTGCTTAACGCTTCCGTCGCTATTATTGCCTTTCCAAAAGCACTTACTAGAAAGAAAGGAGAGTTTGCCACATGGACAAGCCCAGACAGAGGAAAAAGCTAAGTACATATTTTTGTTTACATTGTATAAGAGAAGTCATTACTTTTGCATTAAGTATTATATTTTGGGTCTATTTCGCTATAGCCTGCATTCTAATTATTGGCTCACTTTTCAATTTAAGTCATGAATTAGTTTTAATTATAAGAACGTTACTGAACATTGAACAAGACACTATGTTCGAAACTTTCAATTTATTATTAAAATTCATCATTTTTGATGCTATTGTATTCTCATTATTCTTATTAATTAGAAAAAGAATATATAAAAAAGAAGGTATTAATCATGGGAAAGTGTTCTAAACTTATTGCCACCCTATTATTCACGTCATTATTTTTCTTGATGATTTTTTATGACAATACTTCATTCGCTAAAGAAAAGAAAAACCCGTTAAATAGTAAACATCATGAAAACAGCGCTTTAGCATTAAATTACCATCGTGTCCGTGATGGTAATTGGTTTGAAGATACATTATTCACCATTTCAAGTAGTAAAGAAATTAATGATTATAGTGTGACTAAAAAAGAATTTAATAAACAAATTAAGTGGTTGAAAGATCATGATGCACACTTTTTAACAGAAAAGGAATTTCAACATTATAAGAGTAAAGGTAAGTTCCCTGCGCGTAGTGTATGGATCAACTTCGATGATATCGACATGTCCGTTTATGACAGTGCTTATCCGATATTAAAGAAATATAATGTACCAGCAACAGGATTTGTGATTACCGGCCATGTCGGAGAAGACGATTTCCACAATCTTAACCTCATTAACCTAAGTAAATTAAAAGAAATGCAGAAATCAAAGATTTGGACATTCAGTTCTCATACACATAACCTTCACTCATTAACCAAAGACAACAAGTCAATTATTACAAAAAAAAGTGGAAAACAAATTAAAAATGATATAAGTAAAAGTAACCATTATATTAACAAAAACTTTGATAAGACTAATAATTCTTTAGCCTTTCCATATGGAGAACCAAGTAAGAAAAATATAAAAATATTGAAATCTGAAAATATTAAATATGCTTATACATTAGCAGACCGCTCAGTCTATCCAGATGATGATAATTATGCTATTCCACGTGTTTTAGTAAACGAAGATTCCTTTAATAAATTAATTAAAAAATGGGATGGTTTTAAAGATGGCAAGTCAAAATAAAAAGAAAAAAGAACTCATCTACCTTAGAGCATTTCTCTGCGTTATTATTATCGTCACACATATATTAACGCAATATATGCGCGGTATAGATGGTGATGATACAGCGCAACTTAAAGTCATTTATTATGCTCAAAATATATTTATCTTTGGCACACCGTGTTTCATCGTGTTGTCTCAATTACTGACAACGTTAAATTATTCTTCATTAAAATTGAATTATTTAACATCACGTTTTAAATACATCATTATGCCCTATTTATTAGTAGGTTGTTTCTATTGTTATAGTGAATCCAGAAAATTAGGAGATCCTTTCTGGCACCAATTCTACCAAAATGTCGTATTAGGATATTGGTATGGTTATTTTATTATCGTTATAGTTCAGTACTTCATATTAAGCTATATCATCTATAAAATATCACCTAAAATATTCAATAGTAAAATTCTATTAATAGGATCATTCATTGTTCAATTTGTATTTTTGCGTTTACTACATACAAATCATGCATTCGAAACACAATTACATCACATATATCCATTAAGTGATAATACATTTATTTTAGGGTGGATCTTTTTCTTCTTCCTAGGTGGTTATATCGGCTATAACTACAATAGAATTATGAAGTTTGTTTATGAATTTCCGTTTATTATACTAACTTTATCTGTAGTGTCTTATTTAATTTTTGTGTTTGCATTTGGTAAACATGATTATTGGAATGTAACAAGTTATACTGAAACATTAATGCTATATCATACATTTATGTTTTTACTATTACTTAGTATATTTATTCATTTCAATACGCTTATGTATGGCGTCACGAATTTAGTTAATTCATTTTCATTTTTCATATATCTATTACACCCGATCATTTTAGAATATCTATATGAATATACGTCTATTTTCATCAATACAAGTATTATCTTTATAGTAATATCATTAGTGTGTACTTTAGGTATGTGTGTGGGTGTCGGTATTATTCTCCGAGAGTTTGCTCTATGTCGTTTCGTAATTGGTAAACAACCATATAAACTGAATGTGAATTTAAAAGACTAAAACTTTATACGAATTTATTGCCATTTGTGGTCTGTAAACAACTTACAGATTACAAATGGTTTTTTTAGTTAGTTTATAGTTGGCTTGGAATTGATGTGTTCAATGACTTTAAGAAATTGTAAATAGAAATTTATATTAGCTTCATAATTCTTATTTATGATGAAGACATCTCGTGATTGAATTTGATTAACTTTAAATTTGATCACGTTACAGTTTAAAAATTTAGTTAATAGAGGTGCTAAAATCATGACAAATAGAACGCATGCTTATAGTATTCGCAAACTAAGTATTGGTGCATCTTCAATTATGGTCGCAACGATGCTCTTAATAGGTGGCGGTAGTGTTGCACATGCCGATGAAACTAAAAACGAAAATAATAACGCACAAACGACTGCTACAACTCAATCAGATCAGCATTCAGCTCAAACTGAACAAACACAAAATGAGAACTCAAATAATCAAAATAACAAAGCTTCATCTATAGCGAATGAAAATGCGCAAACAACTGAAACTAAAGAAGAACATTTAAATTCACAACAAGAAAATAATAATAGTGATGTTTCACGTGAAAATACAAATACTAAAACACCTAATAATAATGAAGAAAAGACTGCAAAAGAATCAGATGATCAGCAGCAAAAATCAACAAAACAAAATCAAGAATCGACTACTCAAGAAGACTCCCTTCAACCTAAAGATAACCAACAAACTAATGATTCATATGTAAATGAAAATCAATCTGACAAACCAAACTCAGAGAAACAACAACCTCACGAGTTATCTAAAACAGATCAACAATCTAACACTAAAGTGGAGAAATCGGATCAAACACCATCATTAGAAAAAGACCAAACTTCTAACGAGCATCAACTATCAGCAACTCAAGCTAATGACAGCACAAATAAACAAGAGGTCCCTAAGACATCCCTGCAAGAAGATTCTAATAAAGAAGTGTCGTCAGAGACCGAGTCACAACAATCATCATCGAAACAACATATCACAGCTAAAGATTCTTCTGCAGCAGAAGAAAAAACTAATGAAGTAAATAATCAGTCACAAACTAAAAACACTCAATCTCAAAATGATATTAAATTGAATCAGTTAGATAATAGTAATCAAAAACATAGCAACCCAACAAATGATAAAGATGATGAATCAAAAGACGGTATTAATACTCTTACAAAAAACGCCGTAGCAATACATAACAATAAATCTAAGGATAAAGCTGTACAACCAGCTAAAGACCAAACCAATAAAGTTGCGCCTCAAATTCAATATAAAAATCATGACCCTATTATTCTTGTACATGGCTTTAATGGTTACACTGCCGATAATGGTCCCGGCCTTGATAACAGCAATTATTGGGGTGGCGATCGTCTTAAAATCACTCAAGAAGCGCGTGCTAAAGGTTATAACGTCAGTGAAGCTAGTGTCAGCGCATTAGGCAGCAATTATGATAGAGCTGTTGAACTATACTATTACATTAAAGGTGGCACTGTAGATTACGGCGCTGCACATGCTGCAAAATACGGTCACGAACGTTATGGTAAAACTTATGCAGGTGCTTATAAAGATTGGAAACCTGGACAGAAGATTCACTTAGTTGGTCATAGTATGGGCGGACAAACCGTTAGACTATTAGAAGATATGCTTCGTAATGGAGATCCTGAGGAGGTTGAATACCAGAAGCAACATGGTGGCGATATTTCACCGTTATATAAAGGTGGACAAGATAATATGATTTCTTCAATTACAACGCTTGCAACACCTCATAACGGTACACATGCGTCAGATAAATTAGGCAATGAAGCTATCATTAGACAGGTACTATATGACTATGCTAAAACTCAAGGTGGTAAACATTCCCGCTCTGACCTTGGTTTAAGACAATGGGGATTAAAACAACAGCCTAACGAATCTTATACTGAATACGTGAAACGCGTTAAAAACAGCAAACTTTGGACAACTCAAGACAATGGCTTATATGATTTAACCACTCAAGGCGCACAAGAACTTAATAATAAGACATCTTTAAACCCTAATATTGTATACAAAACATATTCAGGTGAATCTACCGAACCAGATAAAAATGGTATTTATAAACGCGATCGTCATATGAACATTAAGTATCTAACAACAGCAAATGTTATTGGTAAACTAGACGATAAAGTTTGGCGAGAGAATGATGGACTGGTATCAACCATTTCTGCCAAACATCCATTCAACCAAAAATATGTGGATGCTTCAGATCAACCTCAAAAAGGCGTATGGCAAGTGACACCTGTTAAACATAATTGGGATCACGGTGACTTTGTCGGTACACAAAAAAATGAAAAAGATATCTCAGTAGAAGAACTTCAAGGATTTTGGGATAACATTTTAGCGGATACCGTCAAAAGCGAGAAAGTTACAGATAAGTAGGATATGTAAACAGGTCTTCCAATTTTCTTTTTAGGAAGACCTGTTTCTTTAACGTTTACAAGTTTAGTAGATTACTTCAATATCATGTTCATAATTTTATTTAATACTACCTATACCTTTTAATTCTTCAGAATAAGGCATTGTTAATTCATTACAACTTATTACTTTTCCATCTTCATTAAATTTAAATTCTGCATACACTTCTATTTTCCCACGATTCCCATTCTTTTTTGTAACGTAAACATTATAACGTAAGAATACAGTATTCTGATTTTCGTCAATTAACATTGTTTCAAATTGTTTAATTGTTAGCTTTGAAACTACTTCTTTTAGTTTCCTAAGATGTTCAGTAAACTCATTAATATCAGAAGTTACGTGGTCAGTAGTTTGAACATACAAAGGTGAAAAATAAGTATTTATCTTATCAATATTCAAATCAATCAAAATATCATTATATAGTGCTTGTATCGTTGTTGATAAATAATCTCTATCCATCACTAAACACAACCTTTATTAATGTTTATTATTTATGTTCTATCTATAAATTTAGACTATCATTAAAAACGAAACTATACAAATGTTAAATTATATTTAAAACAATCTATTAACTTAGTATAATATAATCATAAAACTTAGTGAGCCTATTTGTCATATGTTATCACATACACCTATGAATATTTGTAAGTAAAGTGGGGTGATAAGTATGACAATATTCCTTCAAATTGATTTTTCAATCATTGTAAGCATAATAGGAACGTTCTATGTCATTATAGTAATAAAGACAAAAAAATAGCCCCCGTATTGGAAGTACGGGAGCACCTATTACATAGGCTGTAAGTAAATAACATATACCGAGTTATCCAGCTCAACGAATATGTTTACTAAGTTTTACACCTAGTTGTTGATTCGCCATCAGTGACTAGGTGTTTTTTTATACTTTTATAATACTATATTATAGGATTATAGACAATATTTTTAAAATTAATATATCTTAATATAACTAAGATATATAGCTCGTTTCAATTACTTTCTTTTATGTCATTATATAATTCTACAAATTTCTTCCCTTCTGCACGTGGCACATAGTCAAAAATCCAATTTTCGCCATCTTTTTCAGTAATAACAATTCTAAATGGATTTAAAGATAAACCAAATTTCACACTTTTAATCTCATCAAAATGAAAGACATTTTTAATTTCAGAACCTTTTAAAAACCCATCCGCTTCAAAGTAAATGGCATCTTCTAATAAACAAAGCGTTCCTGGAATACCTTGAGCTTGAACAATTTTCATTAAACCATGAACTGTATAAACTGGATGATCTAAATTAATTTCCATGTTATATCTCCCCTAATGTTTGTCATTAATATGGTGAGTCTTTACTTTAAACAGATATGAAGATAAACCCATTTGCATTTTTATTATTCTTAATATGAGTATACCTAAAGCATGTGACTCACTCAAATTTTAATATGATATTTTAGGAATAAAAAAAGCTCCCGTATGATCTATACGAGAGCGTTGATTGAATATTAATATCATTATTATTGTCTTATTATTTTGATCTGAAAACAAACACTTCTGAATCGTATAATTTCAAGACTTTTGTAAATAAATAGTTGAAGAATATGGCTGCTACCAATGGGACAATAATATATGTTATAGTAACTATTACCAGTCCACTAGCCATACCTCCGTCTAATAATCCTAATGATTTTATAGGTCCTACTAAACCAATTAAACCAAAACCTGCAGAATCTGATGCACCTTTAATATTAAACAAACCGCCTATAAGTCCTGATACTGCGGCTGAACATACAATTGGTAAGAATATAATCGGATGTCGTATTGTATTAGGCATCATTAATTTAACTGCACCAAGAAGTACTGTAATAGGAACACCTACTTTGTTTACACGCCATGCTCCAACGGCTAACACAATCGCACAAGTACCAGCGCCAATTGCAGCAGAGCCAGCAGCTAATCCTGATATACCAATTGCGACACCTATTCCTATGGACGATATTGGTGATACTATAAGAATTGAAAAGATCATTGCAATCAATATCGTCATAATAATAGGTTGTGTATTCGTTAAACTATTAACAAAATTACCTATGCCAACCGTAATTAGTTTAGTATAAGGTAACAGTAACAAACCAATTAAACCAGCGACACCTGCCCCAACAATAGGTAACACAATCATATTAAAATTTTCTACTCGATCTTTAATCAATAATATAATACCTACTGCAATAGCAGCTGTAATCATTGTGTTGATTAAATCACCTATACCAGTAATAACCCATTTATTATCTGTAATCGTAGTTGCTCCTGAACCCACAAAGGCTGCTGCACCCACTACAGCGGTTTGTAATTGTCCTAATCCAAATTGTATCGCAATAATGACGCCTGTAAGTATTGGAGTCGTATATTGAATACCTTGAACCACAATAGCTATCTTAGCGAAAATTTCATTATACTGACTTAAATATTTACATAATTCTCCTAAAATCGCATTGGGAATCATTCCTACTATAATTGCTATCGCTAATCCATTTAATACATTAAATAAAAATGTTTTGGGTGTAATTATCTGTTTCTCGCCCATATTTCAAATACCTCATGTAACTTTCATAATTTTTCTTAAATTTAAAATATTCTAAATAATATTCTTTAAAAAAACACTCTCGAGGAGAGAACCGGACAAAAGCGCTTAGGATATCGTTAATTCGTTTTCCAGAGCATAAATACTTTATGTCTCAGCCTCTTATACGAAAGTGTTTTCAAGTTATGATTATGATACCATTATTTTCCATAATAGCATAGTTATTTTATAAGTTTTTAAGCAGTTTTGTGATAGCGGTTTCAATTATAGCGAACATGATAGGTACGTTCTATGTCTCTATAATAATAAAGACAAAAAATAGCTTTCGTACTGGAATACGAGAGCACTTGCTACCATGTTAATGACTAAAACAATACTAAGAGTAAAATTGGAAATATAATCACTATATTAACGAGATTAATAAAAACACTGATTAAAAAAGATTCCAATTTGTATATAAAATAAACCAAGATTGAAATAGTAAGCAATACGCCACTCGCAATTAGAAAATATAAACAAATATCTAAACCAAATTGACTTAATCGATTAAAATTAATAACAATCAATATAACTAGAACTAAATAGTTAATGATATTCAGCAAGTTTAATGTTAGTTTCATGTATTTGCTCCTAAACACTTTATTACACCCTTTTAAATAATGATAAATACAAAACTAACTCGTCGAACCTTGCCATAGTTCCACTGGTAATATCGTATGTTGTTCTGTTTCTTCATTATTAATACGTTGTTCCAAAGCGTTCACTGCTTGTTGTGCAATGCTGTTAATCGGTTGAATGATTGTTGTAAGCTCTGGATGCATATGTCTCATTAATTCCGTACCGTCATACCCTATAATTTTGAGATCTTCAGGTACTCTTTTATTATAAGTTGCAGCCATGTTATAAATTTGAATCGCATCAGTATCATTAGACGCAAAAATGCCATCAACTTCTGGATGTTCTTCAAAAATTTGTCTAAACTTTTTAGCTTTTTCATCAAAGCTTAATTCGAAATTAATTGTATATGTGATCGGTGTTAAACCATGTTGTTTCATAGTGTCTTCGTAGCCTGATTGTCTCAAATTAGCAGTCGTATTTACATCAATTGGCCCATTAGTATGGATAATATGCTTTGCACCTCTATCAATTAAATGCTGTGTTGCGAGTACTCCACCTTCAAAATTATCTGACCGAATATCAGGAATATCTTCATTAACTACTCTATCTATCGCCACTATCGAAAGGTTTCTATTATTGTATTGCTCAATACCAATATTATGGGTACCAACAATCAATCCATCTAATTGATTTGATAGTAACTGATTAATATAATGCGTTTCCTTGTCACAATCATTCATTGAGTTCCCAATAATTACGATATAACCCAGATCATATAATTTTCTTTCAAGTTCTAATACTAACTCCCCGAAAAATGGGTTTGATACAGTAGGAAACAATAGCCCAACTATATTTGTTTTTTGATTATATAATTGTCTAGCTGCAGAATTTGGTTGATAATTTAAAGTTGTCATCGCTTGATAGACTTTATCTTTAGTTTCATCACTAATATATCCACGATTATTTAATACACGCGAAACGGTCGTTTTCGAAACTTGGGCTAGTTTAGCTACATCTTCCAATTTCGGTTTCATCGTTATCTACTCCAATTCATTTAAATACTTATGTATATTATGCACGTTTCATAAACAGAATTCGACAGAAAAATAAGAGTTAAGCACAGGCAATTATTTTTACCAATATGTGCTCAACTCTATTTTAACTTACTTTATGTTAATCAAATTGTATTGCTTGATGTTCCAATTCATAAACTGAAGTTTCTATATTAATGACTTCCTCTGAAGAAACCCATACTTCTGGTGCCTCTTCACTGTAATATCTTTCTGTGAATACCGCTTCTCCATCATTAATAAATATTTCAATAGAACTTGTATCAATATATAGTTGTAAATTTAGATTATCGCTAGATTGAACCGTCGCATATCTATAATCACCAATATCATTACGGTATAACGTGAATTTTTGACTTTCAGCATCATATTTTAAAGATAATAAGTCATTGTGTTGATGTTTTAAATTAATAGTGAAATCTGATGCTGGTATATTTAAATTAACTTCTGCTTGTTTCTTGCCTTGTGAAATCATTACAGGCTCAGTGAGTGTGTAACTTTGTTGTTTACCATCATCTATACGTAAAGACTTTAGTTCTTCAACTGGACGCATGTATAAGTGGTTGTCTTTCAAATAAAGTTCTCTAGGTAACGTTAATGCGCCAGACCAGCCATCTTCTTTTTCCGGCATATTCGCTTCCCACATAGCCATCCAACCAATAAGGATTCTTCTGCCATCAGGTGCTTGCATCGTTTGAGGTGCATAAAAGTCATGTCCATGATCTAACTCTTTAAATTGTTTTCTTATGAATTTATGAGTGTTGTAATCAAAGTACCCAACAAAGTAGCCATTTTGGAATAGATTTAAGTATTGTTCTTCTTCAGCTTCCATTCCTTGTGGTGAAAATAGAAAGACATGTTTCCCATCAAGTTCAAATAAATCTGGACATTCCCACATATAGCCTTCTGTATGTTGTCCATTTGATTCATCTACAGGACCGATATATTCCCAAGTATATAAATCATCTGAACGATATAAAATAATTCGACCAAGTTCTTTGTCATTCTGGCTTCCGACAATCATGTAATAACGGCCATCATGTTCCCATACCTTTGGATCTCTAAAATGATGTGTATTATCTTTAGGTGGCGTTGGAATAATCGCATTATGCTCATATTTTTGAAAATGAATACCATCTTCGCTATAAGCCATGTTCTGATTTTGCCAAAAATGATCTGGGTCATCATCGTTATAATAATGATGTCCTGTATAAAATAAATATAAGATATCGTCTTTTACAATGCCTGTTCCAGAAAAACAACCATTTTTGTCTTCCATGTCTCCTGGTTCCAAAGCGATAGGTAATGTTTCCCAATGTACTAAATCTTTACTACGTGCATGTCCCCAGTGCATTGGCCCCCATTCAGGTGCATAAGGATAATATTGATAAAACATATGATAATATCCATCAAAATATGAAAAACCATTTGGGTCATTGATCCAACCGTATTTAGGCATGACATGATAACCTAAACGATATCGTGAATTTGTTACTTCTAATTTATTTTGTTCGTCCATTGTTATACAATCTCCTTCTCTTTATGTAAATCTTTGACAAAAGGATCACCATAAACATATTCATTATCTTTTCTTAATGTAAAGAATGCGAAAATACCTGCTAATAACACAATAGATGATATAACGAAGAACGTTGGTTGATAACCAATATGATCTCGTAAAATACCCAATGGACTAGATAAAACGACTTGTCCAATTTGAGCAGAAACATTATATCCAACCATATAAATTGTCGCTGATAATTTAGTATCAAAGTGTAACGTGATATATCTAAAAATTGGTAATAAAAATAATGGTACTTCTAATGCATGAAACATTTTAATAAAGGAAACACTCACTGGTCCACTTGCTATACCACATAATCCGATACGTAAAAACATCACCGTCACACCTAGTAGTAATGTTTTTCTGACACCAATTTTCATCATAATAACGGGAACAACTGCCATCATAATACTTTCAAAAAATACTTGTACAGAATTGAGTGTGCCATACGTTTGTTGTCCCATACTTACTGTTGGGAATAATTTAGTATAGAAATCTGGGAACATTTGTTGATCAAATATCGTATAGAAAGACCAAGAAAACATAATGAAAATAATAATAACCCATAAATCTTTAACTTTGAGTAGTGAAATAATTTTATTGAATGAGGGTACCGCCTCACTATCACCCTCTTCAATATGTTCTTTAATATCAACTTCTTTTTTAGATTTCCAAAAAATTAATAACAATAATAGTATGAAACCTAGAACAGAACCTAACCAAAAGTTAAGATGTGGATTTTTCACAAAAGTAAATCCAGCCACAAGTGCCATAACAGCATAACCGAATGAACCCCATGCACGAGCTTGACCGTAATTAAAGTTAAACATACGACTAAATCTCTCACCAACTGCTTCAAATACACCCACAGCAGCTAAGAATCCACATGAAAGGAAGAACGCACCAAGAGGAACCCCTACCCAAAAATGACTTTGTATTAAAGGTGCATAAACCCAAATGAAAAATGGTCCAACCAATGTAGAAAATATTGCACAAAAAATAAGCAAACCACGTTTAATGACTAACTTATCTTGAATAACCCCATAGAAAAACATCAATATTAAGGTCACAAATGAATTGGCTGAATAAATGATACCTACTTTCTCTCCATTTAGTCCTAGCCCATTACTATCAGATGTTAACCATATTTGGAAAAATGACCACCAAATACTCCATGAAGCAAAGAAAAGCATTATCATAACTGAACTTTGTAAATAATATCTATTTTTAAATGGTGCTGTTAGACGGTTTATATTCATACTATATCTCCTTTGTTTTATGAAATCGCTTTATTTAATATGAATTGTAAACGCTTTCTAATAGTGTGTCAACCGGATGACATATAATATAAATTTGTTCATTTGAATTATCTCTCATTATTCGTTACAGTTTAATTGAGAATTATTTTCAATTAAAAGGAGCGAATATGATGGAAACAGTTTATTTAGCTGGTGGTTGTTTATATGGTGTGGAAGCTTATATTAGAACACTTCCTGGTGTTATCGATACGACAAGTGGTAGAGCGAATGGAATTACCGATACTTTAGACGGCGAGTATGATGGTTATGTAGAAGCTGTTAAGACAGAATTCGATCCTGAACAAGTATCAGTGACTGACTTAATGGGATACCTTTTTGAAATTATTGATCCATATAGTCTTCATCAACAAGGACAAGACATTGGTTTGAAATATAGAACAGGCTTATATAGTGAAGATCCAAAACATTTAAAAGAGGCACAAGCGTTTATTGACGCCATCGAAGACCATCATCTTATAGCGACGGAAGTCTTACCACTGACTAATTATGTAAAAAGTGCCGACATGCATCAAAACAGACTAGAACGCTATCCAGATGACTACTGTCACCTACCAAAATCATTGGTATATAAATATAAAAAATAGTGGTTAATTGGATTTAACGAGTTACAATATGGTGATTGAAGAGTTTGAAAAATCTTAATTAGATATTAAATATGGTTGGTTATGCATAATCGCAAAGCCAACCATTTTTGTTTATTTAGTTTTAACACGTTTATCATCATTAGGTATAGCATAAATAATAGCGATAAGAGCAAGTACACCCATAAGTACATTAACCCATAATGCAATCATAGCACCTGTGTGTAAGTTAGTAGCTGCAACAACGCCTGCAAATACTGCACCACTAATAGCAACTCCGAAAGCACCGCCAAGTGATGATGCCATTTTATAGATTCCTGAAGCTACTCCTACTTTATCTAAAGGCGCATTTGAAACAGCAGTGTCAGTAGATGGTGTAGCATATAAACCTAATCCTAGTCCGAAACATAAGTAACCTATGACACAACTAATGATATACAATGTTTCTGGTAGGAATACTAATGAAATTAAGAGAATACCAATGACAACAATCATAGATCCTAATAACATCGGTCTTTTAGAACCCATTTTTTGAAGTAATTTTTCTCCAACACGTATCATTGCTAATACTGCTATTAGATACGTAATTGATAAATAACCTGCTTGTAATGAAGTATAACCTAAACCTTGTTGTACAAATGTATTAGCAACAATTAATGTACCTGCAACACAATTCAATAAGAAGTTAGAGATTGTTGCGCCTGTATATGGTTTGTTTTTAAATAATTTAAAATCGATGAGCGGGTTGTCCACTTTTTTCTCTACATTTAAGAAAACAAAGAAAGAAACTAATACGATTGCAACTAATAAATAGAACCATAATGACGTATAGCCAATCGCGCCACCTTTTGTAATTAATACGTTCAAGCTTAATAACATAATTACTAAAACTGTTAATCCTTTAACATCAAATTTCTGTACATTTGTCACTTCTGATTTTGTTTCTGGTGTTCCTTTAATTAAAATCATTGAAAGTATTGCAATAATAATTGAGAAAATAAATATCCAACGCCATCCCATTGTTGTAGCAACAGCGCCACCAAATAGTGAACAAATACCACTGCCGCCCCATGAACCAATAGACCAAAAGCTAAGGGCACGTTGACGTTCAGCACCTTGGTAATATGTTTTCATAATAGCAAGTGTTGATGGCATAATACATGCTGCTGAAAATCCTTGGATCACGCGACCTAAAATTAATAATGAAGGTAAATTGGAAATAATGATTAAAGCAGAACCAATAATGCTTAATATTAATCCAATATTTGTCATTTTGACCCGTCCGATTTTATCAGCTATTCCGCCGGCACCTACTACAAACATACCAGAGAATAAGGCTGTTAAACTTACAGCAATACTAATTGTACCCATATCTGCACCGAAACTTTGTTGCAAATTCGGTACTACATTAACAAGTGATTGAGCAAACAACCAAAATGTAATAACGCCTAATACGATGCCTAAAATTAATTTATTACCGCCATGATATGTTTCATTCATGCTAATTCTCCCCTTTTAGGTAATCTAATACAACTGTCCCAACTGCTTCTGCAGAAATAAGTAATGCTTTTTCTGAAATTTTAAATTTAGGATGGTGATGTGGATAGATTTTGCCATCTTCTGGAGCTGCACCTGTATAAATAAATGCACTTGGTTTTTCTTTAGCATAATAAGCAAAATCTTCTGAAGGTGGTTGAGGTTCACAACTTTCAACACCAAAATCAAGATCTGCATTTTTCAAAGTTTTAGCAACATATTCTGTGAATTCAGGATCGTTATATAATGCTGGATAATCATCGTTATAGTCTAGCTCACAAGTCACATCAAATGTTTCTTCTAATCCTTTTGATAATCTTTTAATTTCACGTTCAATAGTTGCTTTAGTGTCTTCAGTCAAACCGCGAACATCGCCTTCAACTTCAATAGAATCTTTAATGATGTTAAATTGTCCTTTACCATCGAATGAACCAATAGTAACAACCCCTGTTTCAAAAGGACTTAAACGTCTAGATACAACTGTTTGTAATTGTGTTATAAAATAACTTCCTGCCACAATAGCATCATTTGCCATATGTGGAGATGAACCGTGTCCACCTTTACCAATAACTTTTAATTTAAAGAAAGCACGACCTGTTTGAACATATCCTGGATGATAGTAGACACTACCAGTTTCCATTGTGCTCATTACATGTACACCAACTACATTGTCCACACCTTCAAGTATACCTGCTTCAACCATTCCTTTCGCTCCGCCTGGAGGTACTTCTTCTGCTGGTTGATGTATTACAATGACTTTACCTGTAAACGCATCTTTCATTTCGGATAAAGTTTCAGCTAACACGAGCATATATGCAGTATGTGCATCATGACCACACGCATGCATTACACCTTCATTTTGTGAAGCAAATGGTAATCCTGTATCTTCAGTAATTGGCAGTGCATTGAAGTCAGCTCTAATTGCTAATGTTTTACCTGGTTTTCCTGAATCGATTGTGACTTTAATTCCTCTACCACCGAAATTAGTTTCTACTTGAACATCTTTTCCTTTATAAAAATCCGCAATATATTTAGCTGTTTCATCTTCGTGAAAAGATAGTTCTGGATGTTGATGTATATAACGTCTAATTTCAATCATTTTATCTTCTTTAGCTTTTAATGTTTCAATTAATTGTTGTGTCATAATTACTTCATCTCCTTGATTACATATTAATAAATTTTATCTTTTTAATATTGTCATTATTCAAGAAGTGTATAGTTAATTTTTTGTTTTTTAAAAAATTATGATAATAAAGAACAAGAATTGTCATACATTATTTGTGGTTTTAATTAAATATCTGGATAACGTTTAACTTCAATTAAATGTATACCATTAGTAATCATTTTCATATTTAAAATGAGTGTATCTGTCACTTCTACTTCTGCCACTTCTAATTTCGGATAGCTCATACGATTAATATAATCAATAGAATCTTGATCCATACCATGTTTCGAATGATGCATCCTCCATATTTTAAATAATGCACCATTTTCTTTATCTAATGTGAAATGTTTTATTTTATATGTTCCTTGTCTCAGGTCTTTTATTTTTAAATGTATCATTTCAGTAATACGTAGGTTCATCTCATCATCTAATGCTAAATAAGGGTTAAAGTGTTTAGCATCGAATAATAAAACTTGGAAATCGCTATCTGAACCTGTAACAATACATGTTTCATCAATATATAATACATTATTGGATAATTTATTATATAACAACGCCGTGTAATAAACTGGTCGCTTACCATCATATTGGTGAAATAACTCAATAGAATTCATATAATCTCTTTCAGTTTTACAATGACTGACATGCAAGTCGTAATTTAACCAATACCCAATCATATCTACTTTAGAGCTCAATTTTAGTAATTGCTCGACAATAATGCCCCCTCTAAAATATTCGCCATTAGTAATATAGGTATTTCCAGTTAAAGTATTCCAATTTAATAAAATTAGTGGTCGTTTAATCTTATATTTGGCCATTAAATCTATTAAATAATTCGTTTTATTAATTATAATTTGGCTCGCTGTTTTAAATTCATCATCATTAACTTTATCGAAATTAACCGCATCGTTGGAGTTAGCATCAAATACAAAATAATTGATATCTTGTTCAAGTTGTTTGGCAATTGGTAACCATTTTTCAATAAATTGATTAAAATGAACATACAATCCACCGTCTGGAAATAACGATTTGAAATACTTCATCATTTCAATAAGTGAAGAATGCAGTTCAGTTACATAGATATTGATTTTTAAATTGTGTTTACGATTAGTATGTACAGCAACGTGATGCATAAATAATTTAAACGTTTCAAGATATGCTTCAGATTGGTAATTATTGAGATGCATCGTTAAAGCAAAGTCATGTTCCATCAAGAAATCTAAGCATAAATCGATATCGTAAAATAAATTTGAAACATTGGCATCATACATAAATGGTGCATTTAATTTTTTCGTAATATACGGCATAATATCGTACACCAAAACTTCGTTAACAAAGAAATCCTGATGACAAGTAAGTAATTGTGATTGGTATTGTTTACTTAGTAAGTTGCTTAAATATCCTATTTGTATAATATGGTTAAATTTATTCAGTGGCTTTGTCGCTTTTGTAAAATCAATTGCCTTATCATTAATTTTTTCAACATCTTCTATAAAGTGATTCATTTCAACAATATAATCATTGAGTAAAAAAATTAATTCTCTATCATTATAGGTCTGTTGATGTGTAATGTTTTCTTCAGTTTTATTGTCATGTTTACATCTGAACATTTTTGGTGTTTCATTTGTAAATTGTTTAAAAGTTCTAGAGAATGTTGTCGCACTCGAAAAACCATTTCGTAGAGCTATGTCAGTAATAGAATCGTCTGTGTATTGTAAATCTAACTTTGAATGTTCAACACGTGTTTGATTTAGAAATTGCTGGAATCCCATACCTAATACTTCAGTGAATTTCTTAGATAAATGACTTTCAGACCAATCGACATACTGACTTAGGGTACTCAGACTCAAATCCTCATGAAAATGTAGTTCAATGTAATCACAAACTTGATCAATTTTAGAATTGTTCATCATCGTTTGTTTCGATTGATATGTTCTTGGTACATAGTGAATCATATGCATAAGTAATTGGATAATTAACTGCTGTTCAGTAAGTTTCGATAATTCATTATTGCGAATGTGAGTTGAAACAAGTCTTGCAATAATGTTACGCATTTGATTAATATTCTTCTTCGTCGTAGCATCAGTTAAATTAAAATACAAACGCTGATCATCATCAATTTTATCTGCTAAATATTGCAATTGGAAATGCACAAAACAAATAATAGAATCTTTATGAAATTGAAAGCGATACAAATCACGATGATTCACAAAAAACAAATCCCCTTGATTTAATACTTTCAAATTATTTTCTAAATAAAGATGCACATTCCCTTTTATAACGAATCCAACTATTAAACCATTTAATCGCTTGAAATCATTCATTGATTCTGTCTTTACTTGAATTACATAGCTACGTTGCATACTATCCCTCTATTCACTGGGCTACTCATTTTAGTAGTGGATGATTTTTTATTATTTTACATCAACCTATATTAAAATACGAGCTGAATGTGAGAAGGAACGTGTGGATAGAAAAGTATGCAGTATTGGAGATAACCATAATCAATAAGGAATTAAATTCGAGGCGCTTTTTGGATAATCGGAATGTGTCGGTAGTCTCTTAATTATAAGCATATTAAAAGAGGGAACTGTGCTTTCACACAAACTTCCCTCTAAAATAAATGCTATATTTGTATTTAATTTAATCGATGGTGAATTTTCTTAAACAATACAATGAAATGGTCAAAATAAATATACTTAAGACTAATAAAATAGTCTCAGTAGCATCGCTATGTTCTACAATAATGATTCTCACAATTGCAGTGATACCAATATAAATAAAGTATTGTAATGAAAAATGATAATTATGTTTGAAATATTGAATAATCAATAAGATAAACTCAATATACATAAATGACACTAATAAATCTTCGATAACCTGACTATATTTTAAATCTTTATCTTGTAAAAATAAATTGTTAAAGAAACCAAAACATTCGGTAAATAAAAATATAACTAACGTTATAGCTATGATAGCAATACAAATATTAACTGCTAATAACAATAAATTTGAAAATCGCTCACTTATCTTATCTGGTGTGAATTTTTTCATCTGTTCTCCTTAGTGTTGTTAATTCTGTTTTAGAATAAATTGATAATAGATTTGTTAACAACAGTATATTTCGAAGATCAATTATTAGATAATTATACATACTTTTGAAAATTATCCATTTAGGTATTTAAGGGTACACTTATTTGATATTAAAATCATCTGTAACAAATGAAATTACTAGATTTGTTATCTCATTAGATCTAAGATCAATCATTTCTTTTGTGAAATGACCATCAACATTATCCTTTTTAGGAGTTGTAATATAACTATTAATCAATTTAACTAGTTTAGTATCTTTTCCATTTTTAACATTTGTTTCTAAATTAACTGCTAATTTTTTAGTCAGTAAAAATTCAACATCTTTTTCATAATGAAGTAACTTATCTACATATTTTTTATTTCCTATAGATGAATTATCAGTATTATATATTAAAGTTAAATTACCAACTTTGTTTTTATACTGGTTAAATTCTTCTTCATCAGAAAAGCCGATTTTAGTATAATCATCAACTTTAATTTTTTGTGAAAGTATATGTTCAATTGTAAGTTGTTTTGATAAAGATTTAGCTATTGCATTTCCATTTTCACAAATAAGACCTTCTAATAATCTATATAGTAGTAAAGCTTTAGGCGAATGAGAGCCATTTTTATTTTCTAATTTTTTATTAGGTAAATTTGACATAATATCATCTGTGAAAGAAAATATTTCTTGATTTATTAAATTAACCGTGTTTTGTAAATCTTTCTTCGTATTATAGTTTTTTATCATTTTAGGAATAAAACTTTCAATGGTATTGGTCTGATTAAAACTAAAAAGAATTGTAGTGACATATCTAATAATTGTTTTTAATATTAATTCTTTTTCATTTTCCTTATCAAGTAAATAGAAAGGCATTAACATGACTTTGGCTTGTTCAATACTTATAACTTCATAAATTATTGAGATTAAATATTCGTGTTTTTTTGTAAAAGATTTATAATCATGAACTTCTAATCTAGAATAAATATCAGAGATATGTTCTAAATCTTTTGAAAAATCAACAATATCATATGAATCCCAATTTTTTAGTTTTTTCTTAAAATAATCCAACAAATTATTTTTTTTAATGTTTTCACCATGAAAAGCTAACAAATAATTTGTTAAAAACTTAGAGGAGGATATTTTTTTTCGACGATTATCTTTTAACAAAGGGTACTCTAAATTTAAGCTGAAAGATTTCCAGTTTGCTAAAAATTCATCTCTTAAAGTATCATCACCACTTTTTGCAATAGATTTCAACGCTAAATTTTTAATTAAGTCAAGCGGTTCAAGAGCTCTACCTCTATCATTTAAAACTTCAAACAATTGAAAAGCCTTAGATTCATTTGGAGCAGTTGTCATTATTAGATACACATTGTACATTAAATAGTTAATAAAACGAATTATTTGTTTTTCAGTTAAATAATTATCCTCTATAAATTCTGAGACACATTCATATATTTCATGAATGTTTTTATCACTATTATTATCAATCGAAGAGGTTTCAAGTTGTTGATCTTGCATTAAACGTCTATAATAACTTCCAAAAGGTAAAGACGTATGGTGATTAATTTTTAACTTTACAAATTCTCCTAAATCATTTGTCATACTATAACCTTTAGAAAGAGTACTTGTTAAGTTATTCCATTTATCTTTGAAAGTACTATCTTCATTTGACTTTTCTTTAGCATAAGTCTGAAGTGCTTTGAAAATTATTGTTATCGTAGTTAAACGCTGTTGCCCATCTATGACAGTCATATATTCTTTATTCGTAATTAGTACAATATTACCAAGTAAATAGCCACTTAATTCACTAGTTTCTTTTTTAAAATCTTCTGAATCTTCTTTGAAATCATATAATAACTCTAGAATATCTTTTTTATTCCATACAAATTCTCTTTGGAATTCCGGTATAAAAAAAGGGAGTTTGCTATTAAATATGAGCTCAGAAATATTTTGGTGACGTGAATCAATTTTACTTTCTTCCATAAGAATTAAACCTCACAATTTTATAGTTGAACTAAGTATAAAAAAATAATTAGTATAGATCAACTATTATTTTAAAAAGTAAAAGTAAATTTATAATTATTAATTTTATACCTTAATGAGCAGTTAATTCTTTATTTAAACACACTTCATCATTAAATTTTAAAATAATCATAATTGTAATTCTTAATAGCATTATATAGTTTTGATAATGATCTTTTTCATTTAAATAAGCTAGATTACCATGTGCATATCTGTTTCTAAGACTATATCCATTGGAAAAACTTTTATTATTTAAGTAAAATTCAAACATCTCTGATTCTAATTTACTAAACATTGAACTTGATATATCTATTAATTCTTCTTTATGGAAAGTTTCTATTATTTCTCTTTCTTCTTTAGATAATCTATATAATAACAATGTATTATTTTCGTGTAATATTTTCATTAAATTTATTGTATTTACATTTCCCAAAGTAATTGTTTGATCCTCATCAACTTTTAACATATTGAGTCTTTTTATCTTTTTTACTATTTCTGATTCTTTAATTAATGTTACTACTCCATCTTCATCTAAAAGCAAATCGAAGAAATTGTCATAACCATCATTTTCACTTTTTATGAAATCAATAAATAAAGGATTACATGAAAAAAAGAAATTGTATATTTCTTCTACACTATTTGTAGTATTAATATACTTATTAGTGATGTTGGTATGCAAAGTCTTAAAATCCATCATTCTAGATGACAGATGGATTAATTTTAAATTAACTTCACCATAGAGTGTATAACATTCTATTTGATTTAATAAGGATTCAATATTAGCCACTAAATTTAAGCATTTTTCTCTATATGTGCTAGAAGTTGAAATTGAAAACACCATATTCTTGACACTAAACTCACTAGACACGTAATCTTCGAAAAACCATTTGAAAGCATTCTCTATCTCAATATTATTTACTTGTAAAAATTCATAATAATTTCTCATAATTAATAACTGAACGTTTTCTAAAATTCTAAATGAATGTGAAATAGGATAATTATTCGGAATTTGAACACTTAACACTTCTTCAATTTGGGTTTGTTTATTTTTATTATTCAAAATACAAGTTAAATTCCCATTTAAATTTATAAATTCAAATAGCCAAATAAAATTATTAAATATTGTTGGGTAATCTAAATTTGATTTTAGATATTTTTCATCAAAATAAAGATGAAGGTTATTTCCTTGATTATCGAACTTCATTATTTCATTTATATCTGAGAATTCTATACTATATTGAAATTTAATAGCTTGCTTTTTCTCAAAAATTTGCTCATTAATATCTTCAATTTTTTCTTTTGCCTTTTGTTTGTTTTTTACGTCAATCTCGAAACCTTCATATGAGACAGAATCTATTATTTTAAGTAAATAATTATAACTCACTTTTTCACTTGTTATATAATTTAATATTAAATTATTAGCTATTTCGTGTGTAATTTCTTTTGGAAGTATACCTTTGAATACCCCTAATTTAATATCAATAATTATCTCACTGCTATTAATATCTTCCTTCATATATTTATACAAAACTCTACTAAAATTAGCTACTATCTCTTTAAATTCACAGACTTTTCTAAGAGAAATTAATTTTTTACTCAAAAGAAAAACAAATTTCCCTTCATTTATTTTCTTATAGGTCTTAAATTTATTTAACAAAAACATAAAATCAGAACTATAAATTCTGTTCATATATTCAACTTCTTGGATTATGTTTTTATTATTTATTTTAGAAAAATATCTTCCTATAATTGAATTTGTCTTTTCTAATAATTTTCTATTTTCTTTTTGAAAACAGTAGTTAGGAAATTTATTTAAATAAATATTACAATTATAAAGCTCTAAAACGTCATTAATATTTTGATTATCTTTTTGTCTCAAAATATTCAATCTAGAGTTAATTTTTTCTAAATACCAACCAACTGATAAATCATCTGCACCAAAATATTTAATTCTTTCCATTTACGTTTCTCACCCTATTTATAGGTTCATCTATCAATAATAACAACTGAGTATTAACAAATTTTTTAATTATTGATATTTTATAATTCATTATATTTAGAATTATTATCTTTACTTTTTTCTAATGGGTATTTTTCAGAGTTCTTTACTAGTTTTTTGCGAATAATATCATTAATATCAAAATCTAAGTTATCTGCTAACATATAACTATAAATTAAGACGTCAGCTAGTTCTTCTGCTAATCTTTCTTGCTTATTTTCTACTACTTCTTCAGGTGACTTCCACTGGAATAATTCGAGTAATTCAGCAGCCTCTAAGCTAATAGCTAATGATAAATCTTTCTCATTATGGAATTGTCTCCAATTACGAGCATCTCTAAATTGGTTGATTTCTTTTAATATTTCTTTAGTTTCATCCATTATTTTCACCCTTTGCGGCTTTTTTAAGTGCTTCCCTTAATTGATCATCTACTGCATAAATATATAATCCATTAACACCACGAGTTAATAAGACATTTAATTCATTTTTTAAAAGCATATCTGAGAAGTACTGTTTTGACCCATCTTCTAATGTTCTTCTTCGAGTTGCCTTTTTATTAGCACTACTGCTTTCATCAAAGATGATTTTACCATCTCGATATTTAACAGAAGGTCCTATTACAACGCCGGCATAATTTAAATCTAATCCTTGAATAGTATATGTAGACCCTATTTCATCAATTGTTTGTTCTCGTTCAACCCATGGTAATTTAGATTGGTTTCTTTTAGTTTTTAATTGATAATTCCATGGCATAGACCAGTTTCCAATTTTAACTCGCCAAAAACCCTCATCTTCAGGAGGCTTATCTTTATACTTCCAGTCAAATGTAGCAAGCATTCTTGAAATACCACTATCTGTGTGTTGTGCTTTATTTCTAATAGCATTTTCCAAATCAACTGGCGTATCAAAAATTTTAATTTCATACCCTTTTTTATCTTTAGGTATAGTGTTAATTGTTTGATTATCTACTAAATTTCTAATCCATTTAACTGTGGAATCATCACTATTAATACGCATTTGATTTTTTAAAGTTACAAGATTATTTTTACTTTTTGTAACATCAAAATATTCATTTAGTTTGTCTGCTTCCCAAATTTGTTCAGTCGTTAAGACTTGTTTTAAGTCAAAAACGATTACTACAACTTTAGCTCTTGCTAATAAATCGTCTAGATGATTTTTTCCTTGATAACTTTGTTTACCTTGAGTTAAAAGTAAATGTGCCTCGTCTACAATAACAACATCTACCTTTTCATCTGGTGAATGATTATTAATAAAGCTCGTTGGCTTACCAACTATTTTATTGTTTTTGTTAGATATACCTAATTTAGATGCTATTTGATTATATATAGAAACATGTTCATTTTGATTTACAAGAAGATGAATATCTAGATTTTTATCTAAATCCAAATGATATTTTCCTAATTCATATAGTAGTGTACTCATTAAAACAGTTTTTCCAGATCCCGCTTCACCTTCAACAATAATCAATTGTCCATCTTCGTCTAAAAGTATAGATTCTTTAATTTTAGTTAAGATTTCTTCTTTCGCATTAATTTGTTCTTGAGTCAATTTATGGAAAGGAGACGCTTTGAATATAGCTGAATCCTTAATAATACTTTCGATAGGAAATAGAGATTTATTTTCTTTGTTTAAAGATTTCCAAATCTCAGAGAAAATTTCGTCTAGCATGTCAGACGTATAATATTCATTTTGTTGATTAGTTCTACTATTATGAACCCTAGTAATATTATCAACGCTTAATAAATACTGCATTAATCTATTTTCAATATCGAGTGTTAACGATTTATTAAATAACTCATGACCAATCACATACATTGATGATTGATTTGATTCAGAAAATTCTTCCCAAAAGGTTTTTACCTTTGTATCAGCATTAAGATGTTGTCTGGTTCTATTTCTAATATCTGCCGTTTCTCCCACATAGACTTCAAAATTGTTTTCACGCTTTTTATCATTAATTATGTATACAGTTGGATACCTTAATAAATATCTTCCATCTGCCGAAGAATTCCACTTTTGTACTGAACTATCCAAATTATCCAATGAATATTTAATATTTTCTATTTTTAATAAATTTCCCATCATATCACCTATTGAATTATCATCTATTAATCTCTATTTTATCAATTTTGTGATACTTTTATATAGTTTTTTGATATTTATTGCCTTTAATGTTTTAAACTATTATTTACTAAACTTTGTTCTTATTTCAAACTTCATTATTTTCCTCTCAAAAATCCTCTAGTTAAACACAATAAAAGCAGGTGACTTGTATCATTAGTCGCCTGCTTTATATTTAAGTGTTCTTGTTATCATCCTTACTCAAATTCGTTTAACACAATAACTTTGCCGAAGCTATTTGTGCTTTCTAAATAGTCGTGTGCTTTATTGACTTCATCGAGTTTGAATATTTTTTCTGGTTTAACAATAATATTATTGGTTTCTATATAATCAAAGAGTTCTTTTATCTTTGCTTCATCAACATTTTCTGAAACAAAGCTTGTTAGGTAACTATTTTTCTTAATATCAAAGATAGGATCAAATTCTTCTAAGTACCACTTACCTCCAAGTATTCCTGTATCACAAAGGATTCCGCCCTCTTTAAGATGTTTAAAACTATCTTTAATGGTAACTGTACCAACCAATTCTAACACTTTATCATATTCAGAACTTGTATCTAGTTCATTTTCTTTATCTTCGATTACTTCATCAAAGCCTACTTCTATAAGCAATGATTTCTTACTCATATCCCGTGTACTACCACTTACTGTTACATCTTTATATTTAGCTTTAATTAGATTAAGAAAAGCTACGCCTACACCACTAGTTGCACCTCTTACTAATACTTTGTCATTATGTTCAATTTTTAAATTTTTAATAGAACCAAATGCCGTATAGTATGTTTCAGGAATAGTAGCTAGCGTCTCCCACGATAAATTAGTATCTATAGGATAAATTTGTTCATTAGGTAATAATGCATATTGCGCATAACTACCATCAAAGTCACGTCCCATTTCCCCCATTATAGAAACGACCGTTTGATCTTTAGGTAATCTCTCAGAATCTGTTGATTCTTCAATCACCCCTACACATTCAATTCCTAATATTCTCGGGAATTGTACAGAAGGTGAAAAACCTTGTCGAGTGAAAATTTCTGAACGATTAATACCAAATCCCTTTATTTTCACTAAAGACCAGCCTTCTTTGACGACAGGTGTTTCAACATCTTGATATTTTAATTGTTCTGAATCACCAGGATTATATATGACAACTGCTTTCATATGTTTTCTCTCCTTTATTTTTGTTGGAAGAATCTCATTTCTATTTTCCCCATTTTATACTAAATTAATGCCTTTGTTTAAAAATTATTCTCTTATGTACTGAATTCCATAAGTTGCAGTTTGATTTAACTTTCAGTTTAAATAACTAAAACATTTTAAACTACTACCTTTTTCAAAAATAAAAAACATAGCGTTACTACTTAATATAAATTTTACAAATAACTAAAAAGTATAAATTAATTCAATAATATAGTAGATATAATTATTAAAGTTTGATAACCTTAAGTTCACTAACCACTGTTTTAAACATTAATATGACAATTTATATAATTTAAACAATACGCAGATATTTTCAAATAAGAAAAAGAGGAAAATTAAATATGAAAAAAATTATTCAAATATTAACGATTATTGCACTCATTTTGATGATAGGAATTGCAGCAATATTCGGCTATAGTAGCGTTAAAAATCTAACCGCCAGTAATCATCAGAAAAAGACTGAAACTACTATAAAAGAGAGTAAAGATAAAGATTCAAAATCAAATGATACTACTACAGATAAGAGTAGCCAACAAGATTATTCCAACAATACGAATCAAAGTAATACACAAAATAGCTCACAAAATAATACAAATGAACAAGCAAACACTACAAATGAAGAAGATCCTAATAACCTTCTCAGATTTGATAAAAATGGGGATGGCTTGATTTCTACATCTGAATTAACTCCTGAAGCACAAAAACTAGCAGACGAAGGTAAATTCCAACCTGTTTCCGATAGAATGGCCCAAGAATGGACTAAAGATAAAAATAATGAAGATAATTCAAACAGCTCTAATCCTAAAACGATTAATGGTAGACCTGCTGGAGATGCTGGTAATGAAGTGAATATGTCAGCTAAAAATGCAAATGTTGATAGCGAAAATACAGAAGATGAAGATGACAGTGAAAATTAATTAAAACGGAGAATATAAAGAATGAAAAATGTAATTATTGGTTTATCAATATTGTTTGTATTAGTCGTATTAGGTTCAGGAATACTTTTTGGTTACAGTCAACTTAAAAACAGTGTGTTAGCTTCAAGTGACAATAAACAAACACAAGATAGTAAAACAAAAGATAATCAAAAATCTGAGACAACTAATGATGACAACCAAACTAGTAATAATAGTAGTCAAAATAATTCCACTAATGAAGCAATACAAAATAATAATGAGCAACAACCAGCTAATAATCAAAGTAATAAAAGTAATACAACTTCTAATAATTCAAATATCGATAACATGTCTGACGAGGAATTAATGAACTATTACACTCAAAATATGGATGATGATAATAAAAAAGTCGTCGAGGGAAGATTTGAATATCAAAAAGGTAACGAGTATGCAAATTATGTTAGAAATCAGCTAAAAAACAACCAGAATTAATAAATACTGAAGAAAAAAACAAAACTAATTGTGCAAAAAGCAGGATAGCTTTTAGAAAATGTATTTTCAACTAAAAATATAATTGAGAATTTAATTAACAACCTATTCGAGTATAATTGATTTTTAACTCATAATTAATGACTTTATCACATAAAACCTCTTACAAGCCGTCACATCAACGGTTCACAAGAGGTTTTTATTTGTTAACAAGATATCATTTTTTCTAGAGTTCAAACGTTAATTATCTAATAAAAGTCCTTAAAGATATTTATGTCAATCCTTCTATATTGAAATCTATTTATATCTGAAACAAGTCTAATAGTTTTGTTAAGAATTGATCTTTAGATAGTTGTTGATTATGTTTTACAAAGTAATAGAAGTCGGATGAAAAGGAATTAAGCATTAAATTAAGTCTGAAATCTAAGTCGTCTGTGTACATGTCTTCTTCGAATTGTTCACTTAATAAATTTTTAAGTCGCTCAAAAAATGGAATATTAATAATCGAATTAAAGTGCTCGCTGGATTTTTCTATGAAATTTAATGTTGTGAAGTTAGCTTCTTTTAAATCTAAATACTTTGATAAAATTGTATAGATTTTATCTCGCACAGACCATTGTTCATTTTCCGATAAAAGATTTTCTATTTCTATAAACATTTGATCGACCTTTTTATCCATAATAGCCTGACATAACAATGATTTACTTTCAAAATGACGATATAATGTACCAACGCCAACGCCTGATAGTTTAGCGAGATCCGACATTTTTTTAGTGCTTATATCTTCTCCCTGTTCAAGCAAGTCTTCCATTGTTGTTAGGATCATCTGTTGGTTATATTCGGCATCGCTTCGTTTTTTTCGCTGATTTCTTTCCATAATAACCCTTCTTTTAAAGTTATTTTTAACTTTCTAATCTATCAATTTTAACATCCAAATTAAATTCTTCTTTTAAAAATTGTCTATAATTCTCAGATGTTACGTCATATTTTTCTTTCTTTTGTTGTTTAGTTAAAGTTAAATTATCTTGTGACATTGTAGCACGGCCGTATGACTTAGGCATTGTGACTAATAAACGTTTCACAAAGGTAGAATTAGGATTCGTTTGGTTATATTCAATATTGTAATCAAAGTCATGAATATGACGAGGTGTTAATTCCGCTTCATATTGTGTATCCCAGTCATCTTCTTTCCATTTTTGTATATAAAATAAGTTATCGTTGACGTAAATCGCACGAAAATCTCCATTAATATCATGAATAATTGTACTATTATCTTCTTGAGTAATTGGCATTACACTTAATGGCAAATCACCAAATCCCACATCTGAAACATAATCAACGCCATCAATAGGTACTATTAAAGACATATGAGAACCTTTTAAACTTCTGCCACCACCAGGGGTATGAATCGTTGCGGAAACCATATTTACAGTAAATCCTTTATGTTCTAAATACGCTTTAAAGAAATTATTCATCTCATAACAAAAGCCACCACGTTGATGATTTACTACTTTGTTATAAATATCTTCTACTTCTACAGAAATTTTCACTCCATTTTGAACGTCAATATTTTCAAACGGAACAGTTAACATATATTGTTTTAAATAATAATTGAGTGCATCTAAACTAGGCGTATTATATTTTGTATTATCAATATTTAAATATTGTTCTAAACCTTCAAAATTCATTTAAATTACCTCTTTCATTTCTATATGTTCATTTTATTAGATACATAATATCATACCCTCGAATCATTAAATTGACAAACGGAACGCATTCCGTATAAAATAAGTGATAGTAGGTTCCACTTAAAAGCGGGGTGTCAAAATTTGGGAAATGAATATGGTTTTAATATAGATTTGAAGCAACGGAACCGTGTGATAGCTGTCGTAATGATAGGTGCTTTTGTTGGTGTGCTGAATCAAACGTTGATGACGACAATACTTCCAGAAATAATGAAAGATTTTGCGATATCAAGTAGTACAGCACAATGGCTCACAACAATTTTTATGCTTGTCAATGGGATTATGATTCCTATCACAGCTTTTTTAATTGAACGTTTTACATTACGTTCTTTATTTTTTAGTGCAACGTGTTTTTTAATTATTGGTTCATTTATATGTATGTTGGGAATTAATTTTCCAATGTTATTAGTAGGACGTAGTATCCAAGCTTTAGGTGCTGGTATGCTCATGCCACTTACACAGACATTACTTTTCATCATGTTTCCACCTGAGAAACGTGGAATGGCAATGGGAATGTTTGGTCTTGTGATAGGTTTTGCACCCGCAATTGGACCTACTGCAGCTGGTTGGTTCGTCAATATATTCGATTGGCGTTACCTGTTCCTAGTTGTATTGTTGATTTTATATTCGGATATCTATCATTAGAGAATATAACAGAACTAAGTAAGCCAACCTTAGATAAACTATCAGTTATTATGTCGACAATCGGCTTTGGTGGCTTATTATATGGCTTTAGTACAGCCGGAAACTTAGGATGGTCACATCCTATGGTTTATATCACTATTATTGTTGCGATAGTAGTATTAACCGCATTTATTTTCCGACAATTAAAACTAGAATCACCATTATTGGAATTTAGAGTGTTTAAATATAATGATTTTTCAATCGCGATGGTCTTAATTGTACTCATGTTCATGTTATTTATAGGGAATCTAACCATTTTACCGATTTATATGCAAACGATGATGAAATGGTCACCATTAGAATCAGGACTTATTTTATTGCCTGGCGGGTTGATTATGGGATTGTTATCACCTGTAACTGGTAATTTATATGATAAAATTGGCGGCCGTATATTGAGTATCATTGGGATGTTAACCATTATGATTGGCGCATTATTCATGGCTCAAATTTAGTGAAAATACAACACCATTATATGTGATTATTTCATTTTCAATTGTCATGTTAGGTAATGCTATGATTATGACGCCTATGACAACTCAAGCTTTGAATGCTTTACCACGTCAATATATTGCTCATGGTACTGCAATGAATAATACGATTAGACAAGTTTCAGCTGCAATAGGTACTGGCATTTTAGTCACATTGATGACTGGACTAGGTAAAACATCATCATTGAGTGGTATTCAAGGCCTTATTCATGGTCTAGATATTACATTCTATGTAGTCGCATTGATTGCCTTAATAGGTACTATCATTGCATTTTTTGTTAAAAAACAAGGAAATTAATATTATATTGGGGGATTTTTAAATGTTATTAAGATATGTTATTAACGCATATGTAGGTAGTGAAATTTTTAAAAGTAGTCTACCAAAAGTAAAAAACAGTGATGAAATGGCTCAACAATTCGAACAAGGCTTTGGTTTATCACGTAGATCTATGAGATTAGCAGGCGCTTTCGAAATGATTGGATCACTTCTTTTATTTACTTCTATTTTCGGTAAATTAGGTAAGAAATTAGTAGCTGTTGGTACGATTATGATTAACATTGTTATGGGTACAGCAATTTATAACCACTACAAAGCTGGTCATGGTCATAAAGGCGCTCAAGCTGCTTCTAAATTTTTCTTCTTAAATGTATTAAGTTTACTGGAAGTGTTAAGCTTATCTCGTAATAAATAAGATGAATGTTAATGATTAGAATATGAACAACAATTTTTAATGGAGGGGAAATTATGACTGAAACAAAAGCGATTGATACACACGCACATTTATGGGATGAAGATTATTTAGATAAACTTGGTAAATTAGGCAGTCAAGGTACTGAGGTTGCTAAAGGTATTAATCAATCTGCCTCTAAAGAAGATTTAGACAAACGTTTCAAAATGATGGACGATGCAGGCGTAGACTTACAAATTATTTCTGCAACGCCACAATCTCCACAATGGGGTACTAAAGAAGAAGCTCATCAAAGTGCTCAAGAAATCAACGACTTATATGAAGGACTAGTTCAACAATATCCAGATCGTTTCTTAGCATATGGTGCTGTCTCACTTCCTTATGTCGATCAAGCTATTGAAGAGGCACAAGCGCTTTTGAAAAAGGACGAGTTTGTGGGCATTGCTATTCCAACTATCGTGAAAGATAAAGTATCTGTAGCTGACAAACAATTTGAACCTTTCTTTGCAGCAATGAATGAGTTAAATGCTACGATTTATATTCATCCAACAGGTTGCGGTGCTCAAAGTCCGTTAGTCAATGACTATCAATTAGAATGGGTTATTGGCGCACCATTAGAGTCTACATTCATTACCTTACAATTGATTAAAAATGAAATTCCACAGAAATATCCAAATATTAAATTCCATATTTCACATTTAGGTGGCGCATTACCATTCTTCATGACTCGTATTAAAGATAATTATGAAGACTGGAATGCCTTTAATATTGATCCTTATGAAGTGTTAAATCGTCAATTTTGGTACGATACAGCTAACTTCCATGAACCTTCATTGATTAGCTCTATTGAAACATTTGGTAAAGATAAATTTATGATGGGGTCAGACTTCCCTTACTTCCAAGATGAGAAATATACTCGCGGCGTAGACTATATTAAAAATAGTGATATCGATCCTGATACCATTGATGGTATTTTAAGAGGTAATGCCATTGAATTTTATCAAATAGATAATCATTCTTAAGGCATTGCTTGAAGATTTAATCGTAACTATAAGCATCGTTTTATATTCTATGAAATGATAAAGAAAATCCCTTTTGATTGGTCGTCCATGATTCTATGAGACAACTTTCAAAAGGGATTTTTATTGTACTTTAGTGATTAATTTAGCTTTTTATGAAACATTTTGTTTGAACCGAAAATGGAAATTTCTTACTTACTACTGAAAAAATTTGTTACCTCTTCAATCATTAGTTGATTAATATCTTTGTTCCATGGATATGACTTTGTAAGTATATATGAGCCTAACTTTTCTACAGAAAATGGTGTATCAATTACTTTAAGTTGTCTAGATTCAATCTCTTTTTTAACAGTACGATAAGGTAAAAAAGAAAAACCAATATTATCTAATAACAACGATTTGATAACTCCTATACTCCATAATTCGGTTGTTTTTATAATATCTATTTGATTATTTTGAATGATTTTTTCAAACATATTTCTATATACAGACCCTTTTTCATTAATTACAAAATGATTGTATTGTCGGTACTGTAACAATTCATTAAATTGGTCTGGTGCTTCTTGATGTGCCACGACAACAATGTCTTCCTCACAAATCAAAGTAGAATTCAATTTATGATGATTTACACCATCATTCAATACAAAGGCAATATCTACTTCGTCCTCAAGTAACTTCTCTTGATTCATACTGCAACTGTTATTTTGAAGATTAATATCTATATTGGGATAATTATGAATCATATTTTTAATGACTTCACTTAATCCTGTAATCATTAATGATTCTGGTGCAGCTATTCTGACCTTACGGACTGTATTATTATGTGATGATATTTGTTTAATTTGTTGTTCTGCATCATAAATTTGATTAATCATCGGTAAGATTTCTTTAAGAAATGGTGTTGGAAGTAGTTGTTTGTGCCGATAATCAAATAGCTTTTGATTCAAGGTTTTCTCTAAAAGTTGTACTTGCTGAGTCACATTTGATTGTGTGTAATTAAGCCTGCGGGCAGTCTTGGTATAACTACCTGTTTCTATTAATGTTTTAATTATTTTTACTTGTCTCAATTCCATGGCCGATTCACCTTTATATATTAGTAGGATTAATTTCAATATTATTATCATTAATTTCACTTATATTAATATCCTTACTATAATAACATAGAAAGGTAGGCGAACAACGTGTTATCGTTTTTAATATATGTCTTTGTTACTTCTATCACACCAGGTCCAAGTAATTTATTTATGATGAATGCTACGAGAATATATGGTTTACGTGGTGGTAAATCTTTCATTACAGGTATTCTTACAGGATTTGCCTTTTTAGGGTTAGCTTCTTATATTGTCATCCTTTTATTCAGTAAATGGATTGTTTATATTGAAACACCTCTTAAATATTTAGGATTTGCTTACTTGATTTACCTATCCTTTAAAATTTTAACTTCAACCAAAAGTAAAGCCCCTTCTAAAGCCTATCAGAGCTTTAAAAGCTGTTTTGTACTACAAGTACTTAATATGAAATCTCTATTATTTTTTATCACTTTAATGGGTGCTTTCATTATCCCTTCAGTTACTGGTTCAATATGGATTCTAATCTATTTAATCATTAGCGTCTTGATTGGTTGGGCTTGTCTCCTAGTTTGGGCATTTGCGGGTAGCATGCTTAACGAATGGCTAAATCAACATCAAACTGCTTTTAATATCGTTATGTCTTTATTACTTTTATATTCAGCTATTTCTATATTTATTTAGAGGAAAATTAAAAGGCTTGTTTCCTAAACAATATAGGAAACAAACCTTTGAAATCGTGTACTTAACCAAAGTTGAACTTTGGGTTTTAGTACAAATACTTTGTATTTATTTTTATTTTAAAAATTATGCGTTATATTTACCAATCATGACTTTTTCAATATATTTGCCATTGTAATTAAAGCTAATTTGTTGTCCATTCACATTATAAATAAGACCATTGTGTGTTTTATCTTCTTTTAATTTATATCCAGCATATGCTTTTTTAACATCAGATACTTTCAATGATTTGTTTGTAACTGAGAATGACGCAGAAACTGGTTTTTTGTTAATGTATTCGAACTGTTGATCATATTTCTTTTTATAAGTTAATGAACTACCACTTTTGAAGTTTTGAGCTTTAGCGTTTACTTTAATACTATTCATTGTTACATTATTATGTTTCAATGCATTAATAAACGCTTTTTCAGTTACAAATTTTGCGTTGTAACCTGCATTACCATTGTAAGTGTAATGAGGAGTAGTTGCTGCATGTGTTACTGGAGTTGCTACGCCTGCAACACTAACCGTTGCACCTGTTAAAACAATACCTGCTGAAAGAATCAATTTACCCATTTTATTCATAATTTTTCCACATCCCTATTGAAATTAGCTATTGCTCTTTTATATTACGAAATTATTACAAATATTACAATAAGTTTTCACAATATTTTTTATATTTATTTTTTGTTGTTTCATCACTTTACATATTTTTGTTAAGAACAAAAAGTTAAGCTTTTTTAGTTGGTGGAAAGGCGTGAATAATGAGCCTTAGAATATGATTAAATATTCAGAGAGTAACATTGAAGGTTTTATTTATAAGATGAAAAAATCAAGCTAAGATACATCTACACTAATATACCTTAACTTGATTTGTATAACAGAATTTAATCTTCATAATTCTCAAGCAATGTATTTAATGTTTCTATGACGCCGTCTCTATCGTTATTAATAGAAATTAAATTAGCCTTATCTTTTAGTTCTGGGTAGGCATTATCCATTGCGACTTTGTATCGTGCATTTTCAAATAAAGGAATATCGTTTAGACCATCACCAAATGCAATTGTTTCATCACTGCTAATATTTAGTAGATTTTGTAAGAAGCGAATGGTTTTCCCTTTGTCAACGTCTTTATGTGTGATGTCTATCCAATTCTTTTCTGAAGCAACAATATATAGATCATAATTATATTTTTCTAAACCTTTAACATGTTCAAAACACTGACCTTGCGTATCAAAAATAGTAATTTTTAAAATATCTTTATCAATCGTATTTAAATCATCTAAAAATGTTACTTTTTCATATGAACCTAAAACCATTTCTCGTTCTTTCTGAGAAATAGTATCTTCTACATAAGCCATACCTTCTGTACAAACAATAATAACTAGTTGATCATCAATATGTTTAATAGTTTGAATTAATTCAAGGCCCAGTTGATTGCTGAACGTCTTGGCGTATATATTCATATCATTGATTTTAATTCGAGAAGCACTATCCCCGATGATAAATAAATCCTTAGTTAAGTCTCCAACTATCGCATCCACGCGCTCATTTTGCTTACCAGTACAAAAGGCAAAACGAATCCCCTTATCTTTTAATTGAGTTGATAATTGTTGAAACTTTTCACGATTAAAACTACCTTCCGAATTCAAAAACGTCCCATCCATATCTGTAACTACTAGTTTAAACATGGCTATCCCTCTTTTTTTTATTAAAAATAATATACTAGGTTCAGTTTTATAAATGATATAATTTCTAAACTAAAGGCTGAATTGAAAAATCACTATAAGTATAAGTAACTGATTTGTGTTCACTTTGCTAAAAAAGTAACATTAAGAATTGTGGATAAAATAGAGCATCTGTCATTTTGCTGTGATGGATGCTTTAATTTGTGACTAACAATGTGACTACTAACTTGAAACATATGTATTATTTGAAACGAAACTATTACATGCCTATCTATATATCTATAAAGATTATTTTAATGTAAACAGTGTGTTTTCAAATATTTTAATTAAAGCTTTTTCATTCCAAATTGATTTTTTCATTGCATCTATATAATTTTCTCGATCTAATAAATCAGTACGCCATTCATATCCTTTTAGCTTAGCTATTTCTCTAACTATTAACCTTATTGTTCTTCCGTTACCTTCACGAAAAGGATGTATCATATTCAACTCTATTTTATAATAAGCAAGTTTCTCTGCTGCAACCTTTATATCGGACCACTCATCTTCTAATTTAAATTCTTCGATGAGTTTATTTAAATTTGTATTAATATACTGTGGTTCACAAAACCGCGTATTTTCTTTCATAAGGCTTACATCTCTAATCTCACCAGCAAAACTGTATATTCTTTCGAATAGTTTTTTATGTAATAACTTGATTGAACTTACAGATAATGGAAACAAAAAGTCGTATCCCTCTTCTTGCATTAAACCTTCAACAATATAAAAAGCAACTTTCTCAAGTTGCTCTAATTCATCTATTGTTTGGGCACCTAGCAAGTTCGAATTTATAAGATATTCGTCCTGAAAAGTTGCTTTATATTTCATTTATTTAAAAGCGATTTTACGAATCACTTCATTCGTAATTTCCTTTTTATTATTAATAACATCAAGAATTTGTTTTTGTTGTTCCTTAGTTACATCCATGCCTTCAAGTGAAAGATTTTTAGCGATTTGTTTGTTAACTTTTGAATCAATTGTAATCATATTATCGCCTCCTGATGGTAATATTATACCATAGTCTCTTTTAACTTATCGACATCCAATATTCATAATAAACTTAATACTTTCTCATAAGATGAGTATTTTTTGTATCAATTATGATACGCTTCTACGTATCGCTTAATAATATAACTAATTCAATAAGTAGTAAATCGTCACAATATGTAGTATTAGCGACCTTTTTTATTTAATTTTAAATAACGCAAACCTTTTTTAAAGTACTTGTTAAAATATGTTTGACGATGGATGCCTTGTGGGTCAATTTCAAATTTAAATTTAGTGTTAGATGAGACAAGTAATGATTTCACGCTTTCTACTGCAAGTTTATTTTTACGTACCATGGGTTTGATCACTTTTGTATTTTTAATGCCTTCAGAACCACCGACATACCAATAAATATTTTTTGCTTCGTATATAGAATCTGCTTTTTTTAAAAATTCCAGAAAATCTGGATACCACATTGAAGGCGACAGAACAATATAATGTCCAAATTGATTAGGCATGGTAATCAGTGCATAGAGAGACAGTAGACCACCATAAGACGCCCCAGCTATAGCAAGATCATTGTTATTTAATGAGATACGATAATGTGCTCTAAGGTATGGAATAAGTTCTGCAGAAAGCCATTTCAAATAAGTATTTGCACCGCCACCATCTGGATTTTGTGTAGTATGCCAAGGTGTATAGTCATGAGCACGTTGATTAGGTTGAATACCAACAAAGATAATATTATGACGGCGAATGGATTTAAATAAATCATTGCCATCTTGTGTAATGACGGTTTGATAATAGTGGTGTTTATTTTTTTCGTAATTATTAGGTAGTTGAATAATAATCTTATAATTTTGGAAATAAATGATATTTGTCTTTCCCATAGTACTCCTCCTTATAAAGTTATGCTATAATCGATATTGAGAATCATTATCAATTATACATAAAGGAGAAGTGATTATGAAGAAACTTTTATCCGTTTTATTATGTTTAGCACTATTTTTAGTAGCGTGTGGCAATAACGATAGCAATAAAAATGATAGTCAAGATAAATCAAGTCATAAACAAAGTACGACTAAAACATTTACTACTGAAAACGGGAAAAAAGTTGACGTGCCTAAGAATCCTAAGCGTATCGTGGTATTACATCCAACGTTGGTAGGCGCACTCGTTAAGTTTGATCATAAACCTGTTGCAGTACCAGAATTTGTAAAACAGAATCAAACATTAAATGATGCAACTAAAGGAATCAAACGAATCGATAATACAAGCGTGGAACAAATTGCCAAAGAGAAACCAAACTTAATTGTAACAACTTCGGAAGACAAAAATATGAAGAAATTAGAAAAGATTGCACCCACTGTATCATTTAATATGGCAAAAGCAGATTACAAAGATACAACTATAAAGCTTGGAGATTTAGTTGGAGAGAAAAAACAAGCTGAACAATGGGTTAGCAATTGGGAAGATCAACTAGCAAAAGAGAAAAAAGAATTAGCTCCATTTATAAAAGGAAAATCTGCAACTGTTATTCAACAAACACCTAAAGGCACAATGGCATTTAGTGACCATATGGGACGCGGAACGGAAATTATTTACAACAATGGCTATGGCTTCAAACAACCAGATGCATTGAAAAAAGCACTAGGCAAAAATTTTGCGATACCTGTAAATTCTGAACAGTTCAATCAATATTTAGGTGACATTATAGTTATTGCACAAAATGGCAAACAAACTTCAGAGTTTGAAAATACAAATACTTGGAAAAATCTTCCCGCAGTTCAAAAAGATCATGTTATTAGATTTAATGTAGAAGATACACAATATAACGATCCAATTTCATTAGAAAAACAACATAAAATCTTTTATAAAGCATTGAAAAAAATGAAAGATGATAGTAGCAATAAATAAATTTAGACTGCCTTAAGATTAAAGTACCTATAAATTAAAAATGAAATAGTAGATAAAATTAAGCATCTATCGCTTTGCTGTGATGGATGCTTAATTTGTAATCACAATATTCCAACGTGAGCAATCATATGAAATTTTTAGAATATGCAACCTAGAATATAGTGTTGTTATTTAGTTCCTGTTAGAAGGTATTTAATATCTTTTTACAAACATTTGTATTTACGCACGTAAGTATAAATTGTTATAATGAAATCAAGGAGACGATGATTATGTCAAAAACATTAAAAGATATGAATAAAACGTCTGAACGCATTTTCAAAAATGGTAATAGTAAAGCTATGAGCTTAAGTAAACAAACGATTCAACTCGCTAATTTCGACGTAGGGGATAAAGTTGAGGTTCAAGAAATGAATGGTGGATTATTTATCAAAAAAAAAGAAGAATCGATTGAAGATAGAATTACAAATTTTTTCAAGAATGGTGGTAAATACACTGAAACTGAAATTGATTTTGGCGAAAGTGTAGGTCGTGAGATATGAGTATAAAACAATTCGACATACTTTATATTGACCTAGATCCAACACGTGGTCGTGAAAAACAAAAGATACGTCCATGTCTAGTTATAAACAATCAAATGAGCATTGAAGGTACTGATTTTGTTTGGGTATTACCAATCACAAATCGAGAAGTAAGATTTCCCACTGACATTGAAGTCAAAACTAAAAAAGGATTAGTTACAGGTGTCATAGATACTATTCAAATACGCTCACTAGATCTCAATGTTCGTTATCATAACTATAGAGATGAATTACAAGACAACTTAAAAAAGGATGTACTACAAGCGGTACAGACGTATTTAAAACCTACTTTATAAATAAAAGTAATTTAGATTTGGCTATAATATAATGCACCCCAAAAGTTAGATTTTTGTCCGACTTTTGGGGCGCTTATTATTATAATTTTTTGTTTGATTTAATTATTTCATTTAGTTTTATAGTCTATTTCCACTTCTTTAGCCACTACAATTCAGCATTAGATATGTTGTTTTTTCTAGCTAGATACTTCTTCACTCCATATAAATTTAAGGCAACAGCACCAACGATAACAACAGGTAAAATAACTTTTTTCATATTCACAGCTCCATTTTTCTTGTTTTTCTCAGTTTCTAACTTCAATTTAAAAATGTTCATTACACTTTTATGTACTTTCGCTTGGGTATACTTATAGACCCACCAAGGTAACGTTGGTCTATATTCTTGTAAGGCAATAATACATTCATCACTATTAGGCAACCTTCTAAACTCTAATCTCGCATTACCACCATCTACATCTAAAGCAAAATCCCCACCAACAATTCGATATAAAATTCTCTCATTATTAGAAGCTTTAAAGTCTTTTCTTAATAATAATAATTTCTTATTTAAGCAAGGCACAGTAATCGTAAAGTTATCTTCGTCAAAATCACTATTAACGACATTTAATGTAATTTTATTTAAGAAATTGGCATATACTTCTGCTAATTGAATCATATTCATATCTTGAGGTAAGACTACCCTCGATATTGCTCTAACATCCTTAATATCAGACTTACGTGATGACTTCGATTTCTTTGGTGTATGCGTTTCTTCTTCTAAAGCAATACGCACACTTTCTTTATAATCCGTCTTACCTATAGAAATACCTTCGACTACATGGTTACTTTCTCGAACCATATCATGAATTAAGCTGTCCATTAACGGATAGACCATCTCTTTTGGTACTCCAGAAATAAGTTTCACCCAATATTTACTTAGCCAAATAGGAATAATAGGTAAATCCATAGTAGGTAAACGTTTATCTAGTACCTCTGCAGTTTGGTTGAAAAGGTCTTTATAAGTCATGTGACTAGGACCACCAATATCTATCGATTCATTCTCATTTGGCGTACGCTCTACTATTTTATATAAGCCATTAATAACATCATCTATTGCGACTGGCAATGTTGTATTGTAAGCCCATTTTGGCAATAACAGACCGGGTAATCTTTCTACTAATTTTTTTAAAATAGGATAAGAACTTCCTTTAGAACCTATAATTAATCCAGCTCTTAACGTACTTACTGGAACGCCATATGATCCTAAAATTCGTTCACATTCTAAACGACTTCTCAAATGTGGGGATAATTCATTTGTATCTGGTATCAAACCGCTCATAAATACAATATGTTGAACTTTGTTATAACTCGCAGCTTTAGCAAAATTATCAGCTAACAATGCATCCATATCTTCAAAGCTCGCCTGTGT